>JAPLLF010000312.1 GCA_026387715.1 Pseudomonadota bacterium | reverse complement strand
GAGGCTCGCGGGGCCGTCGACGTCGGCGAGCTCGAGCTCGCGCGAGCTCGACAGCGGCGCGAGGTGCGCGACGCCCGCGCGGAGGTAGAGCCGCTTCCACCAGGCGCTGTAGTGCGCCGGCTGGGTCTTCACCGCGACGTCGATCGGCGCGCTCACCTCGCTGAGCGCGTCGTCGGCGAGTGCCGGTGACGTGAGGGCGAGCAGCCCGATGAGGCTGATCCGCTTCATCGCTCGACTCCCCGGAGCGGCGGCGACACGAGCTGCAGCTTCATCTCCCCCGCGGGCACGATCATCTCGACCGAGCCCGACAGCAGGAGGTTGTCGATGCTCACGGCGACCGGCACGTCGACGAGGTTCGCGAGCGCGATCGCGAGCCGCCCGTCGGGGAGGAACGTGACGGGGCCCTCGAGCGAGACCGACAGGGGCTTGCTGTGGAGGTCGTGACTCGACAGCGGCACGCTCATGTCGGGGGCATCCATGTAGAGGTCGAGGGCGACGACCATCGTCGGCACGCCCCCTCGATCGATGATGTAGCCGAGCAACGGCGTGTTCGCCGGCTCGCGGATGCGCATCACCGTGGTGCCGGTGTCCGTCGAGATCGAGATGCCGACGCTCGTGGTCATCGACACCGACGTCGCGTACATCGCCTGCGCCGACACCGTGACCGGGATGCACGTCGCTGCGCCGGCGGGACACCCGGTCGTCGCGAGCTCGCCCATCTCGACCGGCATCGCGCCCTGCAGGTACATGCACGCCTCGACCTCGGGGGTCGCGGGGATGCAATCCGGGGACGTGAACTCGGCGCTGCCGACCGAGCCGGTCGTGCCGGTGATCCGCAGCGCCGCGCGATTGGCGTCGCGCGGCTGCTCGCTGCCGTCGACGAATCCGGAGCCGTTGGTGTCGGTGATCGGCGCGGTGTCGACGAGCACGAACGTCGACGTGCTGGCCGCGGCGCCGGTGAACGGGATCGTGAGGTTCGGGCCGCCCGAGCCGTTGCCCTCGGTGCCGGCCAGCGGATCGAAGCTCGCGGCCTCGCCGTTGATGCCACAGGCCTCGCCCGCGCCACAGCTCTGGTTGTTGCCGGAGATCAGCGACAGCCGATAGTGCTCGTCGGTGACCCAGGGGGCGTCGGGGACGAACTCGAGCGATCGATCGCGGACGATCATCGTGCCGGGCACGACGTCGAGACACGCGCCCGCACCGTCGACGCGCTCGACGCGCACGCTGCCGCTGTTGCACGCGGTTCCCAGGACGATCGTCGACGCGATCGGCGGCTGCGTGAACGCGACCTGGATCGACTCGTTCGCGGGCAGCGTGAACGGCTGGTAGGCATCGTCGCCGTCGGCGCCACCGGCGCAGTGGCCGCTGGCGAGCGCGCACGGCGCGCCGGGATAGACCGCCGCGATCGTGAGCGGCACGTCGGTGTTGGCGACCTCCTCGGTGCGCACCTCGAGGGTCTTGGGACCGAGCGGGTTGCCGGCGAGGTCGGCGACGTCCGTCAGCTCGACCTGGTAGCGCCGGTTGTAGACGAGCGAGGCGCGCGGGCGCACGACGATCGCCGCGCCGTGGCTCTCGATCACCGTCGGGATCACGACGTTGGCGTCGTCGACGAGCTGCACGCCGCCGGCCTGGGCGCGCGCGAGGTCGATCGGCTCGTCGAAGAGGATCTCGATACCGGCGCCGACCGGCAACGTGTCGACGTCGAGCGTCGGCTGCGCCGCGACCAGCGTCGGCGGCTGGGTGTCGGCGTCGACGGTCGCCGTCGGATCCGTGATCAGCTCCAGGACGAAGTTGGTCGGTGCGTTCGCGAGGCCGAGCAGGCCGAGATCCATCGCGGCGACGGTCTCGATCGCCAGGACGCCGCCGGTCGCGATCACGGTGCCGGTCGCCTGGACGCCGAGGATCGTCTGCGCGAGCACGGCGTTGCCCTTCGGGTCCTTGGCGTAGACCGCCAGATCGAGCACCAGATCGACGAACAGCGGCGCGTTCGCGTTCTCGGGGCGCTGATCGGCGGGGCGATACGGGTTGCGATACAGCCGGCCCTCCGCGTCGGTGAGGATCTCGATCTGGATGTCGCCGGTCGTCAGCCCCGACGGGATCGATCCCGCGAGCTTGACGTCGAGGCTCGAGGTCGACAGCCGTCCGCCCTTGCGGATCGTGAACGCGATCGGGCCGTCGAGCGCGAGCGGATCGGCGAGCTCGGCGTGCAGCGCGCTCGGCTGCATGGTCGCGGTCTCGTCCCCGATCAACGGCGACGCCATCGCGATCACGTTGCGCGCGGCACCCGAGCGCGAGCGCGCCGGCCCGGGGTCGGTCTTCTGGCGCGTCCGCAAGATCTGCGGGATCGGCCCGCCGCTGCGGGTCGCCAGCGGGGTCAGCGGGAGCGCGATCGCGGGCGAGACGATGTGGCCGTCGAGGTCGGCGAGCTTGTTGCCGAGCCGCACGGTGTAGACCGCACCAGCGGTCAGATCGTCCGTGGGATCGATCGCGACGTGGATCCCGCTGGCGACCAGGGTCGCCGGCACGAGCGCGCCGGCGGCATCGACGAGCTCGACGCTCCCGGGCTCGTACGCGACGGTGCGCGGATCGAGCGGCTCGCTGAACACGAGGCGGACCGTCGACGTCTCCGTGAACGGCCGGAACGGCGTCGCGAGCGCGGTCGGCGCGGTGCCGTTGAGCGCGACGAGCGTCGGGGCCGCCGCCCGTGGGCGCGCGCCGCGCGTCGTGAAGTGAAACAGCGGCGCGCCGTCGATCACGACGTCGTAGGTGGTGGCCTCGGCGAGCGGCGGCGCGTCGAACCGCACGCCGTAGCTGTCGGTCGTCGTGTCCGCGGCCTGGGCGACCGGCCCGTCGGGCCCCACGAGCTGCGCGCCCGCCGCGACCTTCGCGGCGGTCGGATCGGAGTAGGTCACGACGATGTT
>JAPLLF010000337.1 GCA_026387715.1 Pseudomonadota bacterium | reverse complement strand
AAAAAGCTCCATCCGAGATGGGCACGGGTCAGCCCCGGTGAGTCGAGGCGGATCGGGTTCTCGAGGGCGCGCGTGAGGTACGTCGACGCGCTCTGGAAGTCCTCCTGGATGTTGTGGACGATCCCCCGGTTCGCCCACGCTTCACCGTAGTCGGGATCGAGATCGCTCGCCTGCGTGAAGTCTTTGTCGGCCTTGTGGAGATCGTCATCGAGCTCCTTCTGCATCGCCTCGGCATCGAGCCCGGTGAGGCAGGTCTCGATCTCCAGCGACTTCTGGGCATCGACCGCACGCACCATCGACACCAGCCCACGCACCACGTAGGCCTCGTCGTTGTTCGGGTTGAACGCGAGCGCGCGGTTGCACTCGGTCTCCGCGGCTTCGAGCTGATGCTTGCGCAAGAAGTCCTTCGCGAGATCGAGCCGGTTGGAGCTCTTCGTCGCATCACGCTCGAGGTGGGCGCCACCACATGCAGCGAGAGCGAGCAGCGAAATCGTAAGCAATCCACCCATGTTACGCATCGTGGCTTCGACGCTACTTCCCACCGATCGAAGGGGCAACTTTTGCTGATATATGCTGCGCGAGATGACCGCCGATCCCTTGCCCCCGGGTCCCGCCACTCCCTCGCGGACCTCGAAGCTCGCGAGCGGGCTGTACTCGGAGTCGTTCCTTCCCGCCGGCACACCCCGTGGGGTCGTCGTCGTCACCCACGGCTACGCCGAGCACTGCGGCCGCTATCGCGAGGTCGCCAACGTGATGGTGAACGCCGGATGGGCGGTGATCACCTACGACGTCCGCGGTCATGGGCATTCCCCCGGCGATCGTGGCGCCATCGACCGCTTCCAGACCTATCTGGACGATCTCGCGATCGTGCACGCCGTCGCGCGCACCATGGTCGCCGTCGAGGCGCCGCTCGTGCTGCTCGGTCACTCGCACGGTAGCCTCATCACGCTCCGCGCGCTGTGCGATGAGCACCCACCCGCAGCCGCTGCGGCGATCGTCTCGTCGCCCTACCTCGGCCTGCGTCTCCATGTCCCTGGATACAAGAAGCTGATGGCCAAGGTCGCCAGCCTGGTCGCGCCCGGCTTCGCGCAACCCAGCCTGTTGCGCGTCGAGGATCTCACGCAGGACAAGGTCAAGCAGCAGGAGCGCACGGCCGACACGCTCTGCTTCGAGGTCGCGACCGCACGGTGGTTCACCGAATCGGCGACGGCGCAGGACTTCGTCGCGGCGCACGCCGATCGCATCCGCATCCCGACCACCTGGCTGGTCGGCGGCGACGATCCGATCGCCGATCCGGCGCGCAGCAAGCAGATCGCATCTCGCGTGCCGCGTGCCGACTATCACGATCTCGCCGGCATGAAGCACGAGGTGTTCAACGAGGTCGATCGGGCGAAGGTGTTCGCCTCGCTCACCGCGGCGCTGGCGCGCGTCGCGAACTGAGCGTTTGGTCTTCGCGACGGTGACCTCTATACTAGGTCTCGCGTGAAGCTCTTCGCGACGATGTGCAACCAACCCCAGCGCCTCGCCGAGGCGCTCGACCCGATCCGCGCCACGCTCGTCGCCGAGCCGCTCGTGAGTCGGTGGGGGCTCGGCTACATCCAGGGCGGCGATGTGCTGCTCGTCCGGACACCGAAGGCGTCCGAGCGGTCGGTCGATCTCGCCGGCCCCCTGCTCGGCCATCCACCAACGGTGGCCACCGATTGCGCGATCGCGATCGCCGTTCGCGACGTGGCGCACGCGCCCGTGCTCGGCGGCACCGACAACACCCCTCCGTTTCGCTTCCGCCGCTGGCTGTACGCCCAGACCGGCCTGCCTGCGTGGCAGCCCGAAGCTGCGGCCATCGCCGCCAAGCTCCTCGCGCACGTGCCCGAATACCTGCGGCGCAACCTCCGCGGGCGCACCCCGGGAGAGCTGATCTTCCACCAGTTCCTCGCGATGCTCCATGACGAGGGACGCATCGAGGATCCGAACCTGCCGACGGCCGTGACCCTCCGCGTGCTCGCGTCGACGTTGCGCCTCGTCAACGCGGAGCTCGCCGCCGCGAGCCTGCCGCCGTTGACCGGCACGGTCGCGATGTCGGACGGACGCTCGATGGTGATCGCGCACCTGCCCGGCGACCTCCTGCGCTTGCGGCGCCTGTGGGTGCTCGACGATCGTGGCAATCGCGACGCCAACTTTCGTGGCGTGATCGTCGTCAGCGGTCGTGGCGACGGCAAGGACGGCTTCGAGGACGTCCCCGTCGGCAATGCCGTGCTGGTCAGCCGCGACCTCCAGGTCAGCTTCGCCGACCTCGGCGTCTGACCGGCTACTTCGCCTACTTCGCGAGCTCGTAGGCGGAGGCCCGCGCGGCCTTCTTCGCCTTCATGCTGTTCGGCGCCGACGAGAACCCGCGGCTCGCCTCGTTCGAGATCGTATCGAGCCTCATCGCCTCCGCGGCGGGGAGCGCCTTGTTTGCGTGGATCGCCTGCGTTGATCGATCACGCGCTGCGCCGCGGCGGCGCCCTCCTTCTCGTAGATCGCGGTGGCCTGCTCGAGCGCACGGGCGGTGATCGCCTGCTCGACGGCCACCGTCGCCATCGGGTCGACGCTCATCGCGACGGCGGCAGGATCGAGCACGAGCTCTGCCATCGCGGTCGTCTCCGCCTTGCGATGCTGGCTATCGGCCACGCGTCGCCAGTCGAGCCGCACCTCGCTCATGACGAACGCGCCCGCAAGATTGCCTACGAAGGGCGGTGTTGCACGGACCGGATCCACCATCACGCGCAGGACGACCTTGCGGGTCTCGCCCGCGCGGAGATCCGCGATCGGCACGATCACCTGGTTGCCCTCGCGGGTCATCGGATAGCCGTACGCCTCCGCGATCGACACGCGATCGTCGTCGGCCACCGACAGGCGCACGTCCGCGGCGAACGTCTCGGCGAGGCCGCCGAGCTCCCGATCGAACATCGTCGCGAGCGTGTCGGTGTTCTCGACGAAGTAGTAGTTGCCACGCCCGACCTGCGCGAGGTTCGCCATCGTGACCTCGTCGAAGTCGAGCCCGACGCCGACCGTCGAGATCGACACGCCGTGCGCCGCGGTGTCGACGGCGAGCTGCGCGAGCTCGCCGCGATCGAACAGGCCGGTGTTGGCCTGGCCGTCGGAGATCAGCACCATGCGGCGCAGATCACCGACGAGCGGCGTGTGCGCGAGCTCCCGCGCGCCGCGCTCGATGCCACACGAGATGCACG
>JAPLLF010000773.1 GCA_026387715.1 Pseudomonadota bacterium | reverse complement strand
CCCCGCGACGAACGTCGCGCGACAGACCGCCATCCTGCTCGAGCTCGGCGACCTGCGCGCGAACCGGCTCGCGCGGCCCGCCGATGCGGCGCTGGCGTTCGAGTCGCTGCTCGAGCGCAACCCCGCCGATCCGACCGCGATCGCCGCGCTCGAGAAGCTCTACGAGACCCTCGGGCGCGACCGCGAGCTCGCGCGCATCCTCGAGGCGCGCGCCGAGGCGACCACCGACGGGCCGACCCGCGCCCGCGAGCTCGCCCGCGTGGGCAACCTGCGAGCGAACCGCGGCGACGTCGACGGGGCCCTCGCCGCGTTCACCACCGCGTTCCACGCCGATCCGACGAACCGCGACGTGTTCACCGCGATGGAGCGCGTCTGCTACAAGGCGGAGCGGTGGACGGCGACGATGCAGCTGTACGACGCGGCGATCGCGCACGTCGAGTCGGGGACGTCGCGGGCGTATCGCCTCGGCGATCTCTACGCGCGCCGCGGCAACGTGCTGCTGAACTTGCTCGGACAGGTCGAGCCCGCGATCGAGGCCTACCAGAAGGTCGTCGAGGTCGACTCGCAGCCGGCCGCGGCGATCGCCGTGCTCGAGGAGCTGTGCCGCCAGCGCAACGACTGGACGAGCCTCATCACCGCGTACGAGCGCCGCGCCGAGACCCAGAAGGATCCGACGCGCAAGGCCGACGCGCTCCGCGCCGCCGCGCAGCTCGCGCGCGACGACGCCCGCCTGTCGGTCCGGCTCCACCGCAAGCTGCTCACCGTCGACCCGACGGACGCGAAGGCGGGCGCGATGCTCGAGCGCCACTACGAAGATACCCAGGACCGCTCGGGGCTGCTCGACGTCCTCAAGATGCGGCTGTCGCACGCGCCGCACAACTCGATGGAGTCGGTCGAGCTGCTCAAGAAGATCGCGCGCGCGTCGGAGGACGGCGCGGCCGACGTCGACAGCGCCGTCGAGCACTACCAGAAGGTGCTCGAGGTCCAGCCGGAGAATCGCGAGGCGCTCGAGTCGCTCGGCCGCATCTACGAGTCGACCGAGCAGTGGGCCGAGTTCATCGACGTCACCCGTCGCCAGATCAAGGTGACGCAGGATCGCGGCATCAAGGCGCTGCTCTACTTCCGCTGCGGCTCCGTGATGGAGGCCAAGTTCGGGCGCGAGCAGGACGCGATCCGGTACTACGACGCCGCGATCAAGACGTCGCCGTCGTGCCTCCCCGCGGTGCACGGGCTCCGCGATCTGTATCGCCGGCGCGAGGAGTGGCCGCGCGTGATCGAGACCCTCGAGGTCGAGATCAAGCTGTGGACCGAGGAGAAGGAGCGCGCCGGCGTGTTCGCGCAGATCGGGCGCATCTACGACAAGCAGCTCCACGATCCCGAGCGCGCGATGCAGTACTACGACAGCGCGCTCGCCGTCGACCCCGACTGCCTGCCTGCGAACCAGTCGCTGTTCGAGCACTTCTTCGAGGCGAGCGACTGGGTGCGCGCGCTGCCGCTCGCCACGGCGCTCGCGCAGAAGGCGATGCGCGAGGGCGATCCGACGACGCGCAGCGACTTCTTCCACAAGCACGGCGTGGTCGCGCGCGAGACCGGCGATCCCAAGGGCGCGGCGGACAACTTCATCGACGCGCTCACCCTGCTGCCGACCAACACGACGGCGCTCGACGATCTCAACCTGCTCGCGCGCACGCAGCCCG
>JAPLLF010000182.1 GCA_026387715.1 Pseudomonadota bacterium | reverse complement strand
GGAACATGCCGAGCGCCTCGTACTGCGCGATCCAGTCCAGCGGGTACGGCGCGTCGATGTCGTTCCGGTGCCGCGGGCATGCCCACCCGAGGTGCCGTCGCTCGAACGTCAGCGGATGCACGTGGGCGACGGACCGGACGCCGTGCCGCCCCAGCGCTCTCGGCGCGCCCACCTGGCAGACGTCACAATGACGGTGCGGCCCGTCGACCGCGTCGCAGGCGCACGGGGCGCCGGGCCACAGCTCCTCGTCGGACCACGCGGCGGCGAACCCGGGGTGGTCGAGGTCGCCGACCACTGGCTGCCCCGCGGCCGCGATCGCGACGGCCTCGAACCAGCGTTGGCGCTCGTCCCGCCAGCGCACGTCGATGCGCTCGCACGACTTCTCGATCGAACGGTAGAGCGAGCGAAACGCGTGGAGGTTGGTCAGCCGACGTCGAGCCAGCTCGTCGAACGCGCGGCGGCGCAGCACTGGCGCGCGGTGATCGCCATCGAGCCGCGCCACCATCCGCCTGGCCTCGACCTGGTGATCGTCACGGTCGAGGTCGTCGTCGCTGCCGGCGTCCCACACCCCGAGCTCGCCGGCCTCGGCCTCGCGTAGCGCCGCCTCGATGTCACGCAGGTGCCGCAGCAGGTTGGGCAGCTCGGCGAACGTGTTCGGCGCCGCGATGACGAGCTCCCGCGCGGCCTCGATCGGGAACGCAAGCAGGGCCACGAGCATGACGGCATCGGTGCGCTTGACGCCGTACTCGTCGACCAGCGTCTGCACGCCGAGGAGCCATCGGTTGTTGCGGGGTTGGCGCGGTCGTCCGCGACCGGCGCGGGTCTTCGCGAATTTTGTCGGCACCCTGCCCTCCAGGGTATGGACCGTCGCACGCGCTCGAGCGCCACCACGAAGCCCGACCGTGATGCGGAGATCTCCGCGTCGCGGCCCGGAGCCAGCACGTGAGCGCCCCTTTGGAGCGCGCGCGCCTGCTGACCATCGTCGAGGTCGCCGCGCGCCTGCGGATCTCGAAGCGCAGCGCGTATCGCGTCGCCCGCGAGATGATACACGCCGAGATCGGCGGCCGGCTGCTCGTCCCCGAGCCCGCGCTCGAGCGCTACATCGAGACCCGGCTGCGCGCGCCGACCTGGGACCCGTCTGCACCGGCATCACCGGCAGCACGCACATCTCGCGCGCCAGCGTCGACGTCGCGGCCAACCGCTGCCACGCCGTCGAGCTCCCGGCGCCCGATCGTCGTCCGCACGAAGCCCAAGCCCTGACGAGCGCTCGCCGGCCGATCGCCGCCGCGGCATGATTTCTCCCTCGAGGAGCTCCCGGACGCCGTCTCTCGAGCCATGTTGGAACGACGGTCGAACGACGGTCGAACATCGTTCGAGCCAACCTGGGACGAGACCCATCACCGCAAGGACCGACCGAATGGGACGCATCCACAAGCGCGGCGACACCTACTACGCAGACTTCTTCGATCGCGGCCGGCGCGTGCAGCGCTCGCTCCGCACGACCGATCTCAAGGTCGCCAAGGAGCGGCTCCGCGACCTCGAGCTCCAGACGACCGATCGCGGTCCGCACAAGACCCAGGCACTGAGCGACGCGCTCGACTACTTCACCGTGGTCGCGTGCGCGAACAAGTCGGTCGGCACGAAGCACTGCTACTCGACCAAGGCGCGCCACGTGTCCCGCCTGCTCGGCGCCACGCCGCTCGACGCGCTGACCCGCGAGCACGTCGAGCGCTACATCGCGGCCCGCCTCAAGGAGGGCGCGTCGCCGCACACCGTGCACAAGGATCTCGTCGTCCTGCGCGGCACGCTCAAGAGCGCGCAAGCGCGCGGCTGGTTCCACGGCTCGCTCGATCTCGTCCCGGAGTTCGAGACCGCGTACGAGCCGCGCCGCGTGTACCTGGCGCCCGCGCAGTTCATGCGGCTGACCGACGAGCTCGTGCCGCGGCCGCATACCCACGCGTCGCCCGCGACGATCGAGAAGTCCGAGACCCGCCGCGCGCGCCGCGTCCTCTACTGCATGCTGATCGCGTTCGCGAGCCCGCGGCGCGGCGAGATCGACGCGATGACGTGGGAGGACCACATCGATCTGGCCAACGATCTGATCCGCGTGCCGCGGGGCAAGACCGTCTCGCGCGTGATGGCGATCGCCGCCGAGCTGCGGCCGTGGCTCGAGACGTTCGGCGCGCGCGCCGGCTGGGTCGGCCCGGTCGTCGAGCCGTGGGGCAGCGTGACGCGGGATCTCGCCGCCGCGTGCACGCGCGCCGGGATCCCGCGCGTGACCTGCAACGATCTCCGCCGCACGTTCGCGAGCTGGCTCGTCCAGGCGCGCGAGTCGCTGTTCGTGGTCGCGACGCTGATGGGCCACAACTCGACCCGCATGGTCGAGCAGGTCTACGGCCGGCTCGACGGCAAGACGCTCGCCAGCGCGATCGGCAAGCTGCCCGGCGGGTCGCACGCCGGTGGCACAGACGGGGTGCCAACCCGTGGCGCGCATGGCGCGAGCGGCACGACCGCCGCACCACCCGCGATCACGATCTCCGTCGAGGAATCCGTGATTTCGCAGTCTTCGTTCGTGCCCAGAGACGGAGTTGAACCGCCGACACGGGGATTTTCAGTCCCCTGCTCTACCAACTGAGCTATCTGGGCGAATCGCGCGAGTACCTTACACAGCGGATGGTGTGGAGGCAACCCACGCGCGCCGCGATCACCCATGGCACAATGCGGTTCCGATGGGCAACGGCCAGGGGACAGACCCCGCTTTGGCAGATCCGCCCGTCCCCGCCGACGGTGACGGCGACGAGCTGATCGGCACGACCATCGACAACCGCTACCGGCTGGAGGCCACGCTGGGCCGCGGTGGCATGGGGCTGGTGTTCCGCGCGGCGCACATCGGCCTTCGCCGCAACGTCGCGGTGAAGATCCTCCACCCGTCGCTCGCGGCGTCCCCGGACGTGCGCCAGCGGTTCGAGCGCGAGGCGCTGGCGGTCGGCAAGATCGATCACCCGAACTGCGTGGCGGTGTACGACGTCGGGCGGCTGTCGGGCGGCGCGCTGTACCTGGCGATTGAGCTGCTCGAGGGCCGCGCGCTGTCGGAGGTTCTCGA
>JAPLLF010001089.1 GCA_026387715.1 Pseudomonadota bacterium | reverse complement strand
GCTGTACGACGCGATCTCGTGGGGCGACCACGGCGCGCTGTCGATCTCGGCGGCGATGGGGCGCGGCCTGCGCTCGCTCGAGGCGACGTCCTTGTCGCAGAACGAGAGCACGCCGCTCGGCCGCATCACCTCGTACGAGCTCGGCGTCGTGCTGCGCCGCTCGGAGCTGTGGGGGTGGTTCAAGGGCCGCGCGATCGGCTTCCAGACCAACGTCGACAACGACCTCGTGTTCGACGAGGGCTCGGGCCGCAACGTGTTCGCCGGCGAGACGTCGCGGCGCGGCGGCCTGCTCGCGGGCACGCTGGAGACCGGCAGCGGGCTCGCGGCGAACGCGTCGGCGACCTACACGCACGCGGTGTTCGGCGCCAACATCCCGCCGACCTACCAGTACTACAACTCCGATCGCGTCCCCGGGAAGGCCGTGCCGTACGTGCCGCCGGTCGTCGCGCGCGCCGACCTGACCTACCACTGGAAGCTGGGCGACGCCGTGGTGCGCCACGGCGCGGGCGCGTCGTTCGTCAGCCCGCGGCCGCTGCCGCAGTCGCAGCGCAGCGACACCGTGTTCACGATCGACGCGTCGACCAGCGCGCGCTGGAAGGGCGTCGAGCTCGCGCTGTCGGTCGAGAACCTGCTCGATCGCCGCTACGCGCTCGCCGAGTACAACTTCTCGTCGTGGTTCCCGCAGACCAGCGGCACCGAGTTTCCGACCCGCGTCCCGACCCGCCAGGTGAGCCCCGGCTCGCCCCGTGCGCTGTCGCTCACCCTCACGCTGTTCTTCGACGAGCTGCTGCCGCACCCGCACCACCCGGGCGAGCCCAAGGAGAAGGAGACCCCATGAAGTTCCTCATCATCACGCTGCTGGTCGCCGGCTGCACCGGCGAGACCGGCGGCGAGCGCATCGCGTTCGACGCCAGCGTCCACGCGGCCGCGCCGACCCTGGCGTACGACGACCCGACCACCGGCTGGCACGTCGAGCTGACGACCGCGCGCGTGGTCGTCGGGCCGATCTACCTGTGGTCGCAGCGCCCGATCGATCAGGAGGACCGCGGCTTCCTGCGCGGCGAGATCGTCGAGCAGGCCGCGATCGATCTCGTCGCGAGCGCCGGCGCGACCGTGCCGCTCGCCAGCGGCGACGGGCTCGCCGGCGAGGCGCTGTCCGGCGAGCTGTGGCTGGCGCCCCCGAAGACCGGCTACTCGTTCGACCTCGCGGGCACCGCGACCAAGGGCGCGACCACCGTCGCGTTCCACGGCGGCCTGACGATCGACGACACCGTGATCGACGAGTCGCGCGGCGCCACCGCGTTCGAGAAGCGCCGCGTCCGCGCGATCCCGATCGACGCGCAGATCACCGACGGAGGCACGCTGACGATCCACTGCGACGCGCGGCGCTGGCTGACCGGCGCGGTGTTCGAGGACCTCGCGCCCGACGGCGCGATCGCCCCGCACGACCCGATCTGGAATCAATGGTTCTATCAGGTCCGTCAATCGACGATCGGACCGTGGTCCCTGTCCTGGAGCACGCCATGAAGACCTTCGCCTTCGCGTCCCTCGTGCTCACCGTCGCCGCGTGCACCGGCGGCACCGGCACCGCGCACCTCACCGCGGCCGGCGAGACCGAGCTGGCCTTCGTCGACGGCTGGACCGTCCAGTACGATCACTGGATCACGTCGATCGCGAACCTCGAGCTCGCCGATCCCAAGACCGAGGCGGTCGCGTTCGCCGACGACGGGCACTACCTCGTCGACTGGGCGACCACGACCACGCCGCTCGCGATCGCCGACGTCGACCTCGACGCCGCGCGCTACAAGGTCAGCTACGCCTTCGTCCCCGCGACCGCCGACGCCACCCGCCTCACCACGATCGACGGCGGCCTCGTCGCCACGATGGTCGCCAACGACTGGAACACGTACTTCGAGGCGACGGCGACCAAGGGCGCCGCCACGGTCAAGCTCCGCTGGGGCATGCACAACCCGGCGCGCTACCAGTTCTGCAAGAACGGCATCGACGACACCGACGGCATCGCGGTGCCCGACGGCGGCGACGCGACCGCCGGCATCTTCGTGCACCTCGATCACACGTTCTGGGATCGGCTCGGCACCGAGGAGGCGCAGCTGCGGTTCGACGCGATCGGCGCGTGGGCCGTCGACGGCGAGACCGCCCTCGCCGATCTCGCGCAGGTCTCGATCGCGAACCTGCGCGACCGCGCGGGCACGACGCTCGTCGACGAGCGCCAGGTCCCGCTGTCGTACGACGACGCGGGGCTCGGCCTCCAGAACCTCCGCGACTTCATCACGTTCTCGACCAGCCAGCAGGGCCACCTCAACGGCGAGGGCGAGTGCACGGTGATCCCACGGTGACACGATGACCGATCCGCAGGTGATCGAGACCCTCGAAGCGGAGTGGTCTCCCGACGGTGGCTTCTTCTGGGAGCTCCGTGAGGGCCGGTTCGCCGCCAGCGGCTTCGAACGCGCGCTGGCGAAGCTCCGCGCGATCACCATCGAGGAGGAGGCCGTCCTTCCGCGTCGGCTGGTCTCCTTGCTCTGGTACATCCCGCTCTTCATGCAGTGGCAAGTGGAACGGATGCGCGAAGGCAACGGTGACCTGACCGCGTACACGCATGCCGCGACCCTGATGGAGAACGAGATCGCGCGACTGCTCGGCGTGCCATAGGGGTGAGACGGACCGCTGAGCACGAGCACGAGCACGAGCACGAGCACGAGCACGAGCACGAGCACGAGCACGCACGAGCACGAGCACGAGCACGAGCACGAGCACGAGCACGAGCACGAGCACGAGCACGAGCACGAGCACCTCCGCCCACGCAGCGGATCTCAGGGACAGTCCCTAGCCGCCGATCGATTGGACCATGTCCTTCTTCTGCGCCTCGTCGAGCTTGTCACCGCACGCGGCCGTGGCGGTCTCGTCGGTCGCCGTCACGAAGCAGCGCTTGACCTCCTCCGACCAGTCGCCGGTCTCGCAGGTTCCGGCCAGCGCCGAGTGAGCCTTGGACCGGCTCGCGTCGTCGGTGAGCCCGGCGTGCTTTCCCATCATGTCGACGAGCTTGGTGGCGACGGCACCACAGTCCGTGCCGCGAGTCGACACGGGCTCCTTGGCCTCACCCTTGCCACCGCCACACGCACCGAGGACGACCGCCACCAGCCACGAGATCCTGCTCAGGTTCTTCATGCGGACGGGTTTATCAGAACCGATCGGTGTCGCTAGAACTTCTTGCGCAGGCGCGAGGCGACGAGCGCCCTGGGATCGAAGCCGGTGTCCGCGATGATCGCGTCGACCATGTCCTGCATGCCCGCGGGCTGGTTCATGTGCGCGCGGTAGAACCGGCCGATCACGCCGTCGAGCACGTCGGCGCCGACGGCGGCCGCGACGTCCTTGTAGAAGAACGCGCCCTGCATGTACGGCAGGTTCGTGAACAGCTTGTCCTTGATGATGTCGATCTTGTTGCAGCCGGTCGGCCACGCGGGCGCGCCGCCCTCGGCGATCGCCGCGTCGAGCTCGTCCTGATAGCCGCGCCAGATCTCGGCCTCCTTCGCCGCGCCGGCGACCTGGCCCAGCGCGCGCGCCGCGAGGTAGCTCACGGTGCCCTCGGACAGCACGAAGTCCTC
>JAPLLF010000858.1 GCA_026387715.1 Pseudomonadota bacterium | reverse complement strand
GTGGCGGCCGTCTACGGGGAGTTCCTCCCCGACGTGAACGCCGCGACGCTCGTCCCGGGCTACCACACGGCGCTCGGCCGGGCCTTGATGGTGCGCCGCGGCCTCGCCGAGCTGCAGACCACGCTCGACCCGCTCAACACGCTGCTCCAGACCGGCGGCCGAAGCGCGGACTTCGCCCTCCGGACGATCCGCGACACGCTCGAGACCTTCGTCGACTCGGTGCTGTGTCGCGCGATGCGCGCCGCGGACCGCTGGCAGATGATCGAGTTCGAGCGCGAGCTCGCCGAGCAACCCGCCGCCGTGGCGCGCCAGACCAGCGAGGGCCTGGTCAAGTACCTCGACTCGCTCCGCTCCATCAACCAGCGCGAGGTCCTCGTGCTCCACGACCAGCGCACGCTCGAAGAGATCCGCGAGTCGCTCGCCAACGCACGCCAGCTGCTCGACCTCAGCCCGAAGACCGCGCTCGACATGGTGGACCGTGCCTACCAGGCCGCGCTGCGGCTGCGCGGGCGGCGACCGGATAGCGATCAGCTCATCGCCCAGCTCGACGGCGCGGCGCTGACCTCCGGCAGCGCGGTGAAGGTGGTGGGGCTACTCGAGAGCCTCGAGGGCTTGCTCGCCGCTGCAGGTTAGGGTTGCGCAGCTGCTCCGGTGGCGCCGAACAGCAGCTTCACGAGCGGCACGAGCAGCACGAGGTAGATGCTCGGGATGATCCAGACGGCCACGCCCGCGCCTGGCTGCCAGCGCCAGGCGATGGTCAGGCTCCACACCGGTAGCGTGAGGATCGCGGCGGTCGACAGCAGCGTCGCGCCGAGCTGCAGGAGGAGCCGCGCGTGGGTCACCACCGCGACGAGGAAGCCTCCGGCGACGGCGATCGCGAGGGCGGCGACGAGCCCAGCGAGGTTCAGCACGAGCGCGAAGGTCGGCATCCGTCCGTGACTATAGCCGGGCCCGGGACGCGCTAGCATTCCCTCATGGGGACGCGCTGGGCCGTGATGTCCGACATCCACGGCAACCTCGCCGCGCTCGAGGCCGTGCTCGCCGACGCGGCCGCCTGCAAGGTCGACCGGATCGCGGTGCTCGGCGACACCATCGACTACGGGCCCGATCCGGTCGCCTGCCTCGAGCGGGTGGTCGCGGTCGCCGACGTGCTGCTCGTCGGCAACCACGAGGAGTACGCGGTCACCCCCGACGAGGATCAGGAGGACAGCGACATCCTGCGCTGGTCGATGCCGCAGCTCGCGGCCTCCCCGGTGTGGCAGGCGCTGCGGGCCAGGATCGCCGCCGACGGGGCGGCCACCCACGCGTCGCGCGTCGTCGACGATCGCCAGCACTTCGTCCACGCGTCGGCGGGCGCGCCCACCCAGCAGTACATCTGGCCGGGACACGAGGTGCAGTACCTCGTGTTCAACACGCAGATCGACGAGCGGATCCGCGAGTTCCTCGAAGAGTTTCGCGCGCCGCACGGCTTCAACGGCCACACCCACGTCCCCGCCCTGCTGACGCGACGCCAGCACCACCGGGTGTTCGACAGCTACGAGGGGGTCGATCGCCACCACGTCCACACGTTCATCGGACCGACGGCGATCTTCTTCGTGCCGACCAATCCCTGCACCGTGCGCGCGCTCGGGGACGTGCCGTTCGTCGTCAACCCCGGCAGCGTCGGGCAGCCGCGTCGGCTCGGCGACAACCGCGCCGCGTACGTCGTCTACGACGAGGAGACGGTCGAGTTCCGGCGCGTCGCCTACGACGTCGGGGCGACGTGCCAGAAGCTCGCGGCGCTACCGATCGATCCGGAACAACGCGCCGAGCTGATCGATCGCCTCGAGCGCGGCGTCTGATCAGCGCCGCGTCCGGGCGCGATGCGCGAGCGCCTTCTGCGCCGACACCGGCTTGCCGTCGAACGGCGTGCTGCGGGCATCGACCACCCACCCACAATCGACCGCGACATCGACGAGCTCGAGCAGCGGGTCGCAGATGTTGAGGGCGTCCTGCCCGGCGTCGAAGGCGGCGCGCATCCGCGCTTCCAGCTCGCGGTCGGTGACGAACGCCGGATCCCCGTGACTGATGTGGATGCCGTTGGCGTAGAGCGTGAACGTGATCGGGGCGCCACCCATGATGGGCAGCGTCTCACCTCCGGACGACCAGCGCCAGGATGACCACGATCGCGACGACGTGGAGCACGACCAGGATCATCCCGCCCCAGCCTGGGCGATCGGGATCAGTGGGTGTGGCCATGATGCAGATCCGGCGCGTGGTCGTGATCGTGCGCGACGTGATCGTGGTGATGGGGATGCGCGTGCTCGCCGACGACCGGCGGATCGTGCGCGTGCGTGTGGTGGCCGTCGTCGTGGCGATGCGCGTGCTCGTGATCGATCGGCTCGTGCACGTGGGCGTGGTGGTGCCGCTCCGAGACGTGGAGGTAGACGCCGATCGCGAAGCACGCGGCGGCGCCGGCGGTCCACGCGCTCACCGCCCGATCGCCGAGAGCGACCGCGATCGATGCGCCGACGAACGGGGCGAGCGCGAACACCGACCCGGTCCGCGCGGCGCCGATCCGGCGCTGCGCCAGGAGGTAGAGCCGGAGGCTCGCGCCGTACCCGGTCGCCCCGCACACCAGGAGCGCGCCGACGGCCCACGCCGCCGGCCGAGGCTCGCCGCGCAGGAGCGCGATCGCGCCGGTGAGCGTCCCGCCGAGCAGCCCCTTCACGATGATGACCTGCAGCGGATCGCGCTCCGCCACGCCCCGCGTCAACGTGTTGTCGACGGCCCAGCCGAGCGTCGCCGCGGCGACCGCCAGCGCGCCGAGCAGCCCCGCGCCCGAACGCGCGCTCGCGTCAAGCGCGAGCACGATGCCGCCGCCCGCCATCAACCCCACCGCGACGATGACGCGCCGACCGAGCGCCTCACGATAGATCGCCCACGCGAGCAGCACGGTGAGGACCGCCTCGAGGTTGAGCACGAGCGACCCGGCCGTCGCCCCCGCGCGCGCGAGGCCCCACGCCAGGCAGGTGGGCGCGATCGCGGCGCCGGCGATCGCGATCGCGACGAGCCGGGCGGCATCCGCGCGCCGCAGCGAGCTGCCCGAGCGAC
>JAPLLF010001239.1 GCA_026387715.1 Pseudomonadota bacterium | reverse complement strand
ATGCCGAGCGCCATCAGCGTCGAAAACGGCCAGAACGCCCAGCTCTGCATGTGGCGCTGGAACCAGCGCACGCCATCCGTCGCGCGGTCGTGGTCGCCGCGCGACGACGCGAACGGCCACGGGCGGATGTCGGGATCGAGGCCCTCGACGTTCGGGTGACCGTGGTGCAAGCGATCGTGCTTCTCGCGCCAGTACAGCGTCGAGAGTCCCGAGAAGATCGGGAACGCGAAGTAGTTGAACACGTTGTTGCGCAGCGGCGACTCGGAGACGCTGCGATGGCTGCCTTCGTGGCCCGTCATCGCGACCGCAGTCCCGAACACGGCGGCGACCGGCACCAGGAACAGCGCGGCGACGACGCCCCACATCGCGATGCCGACGAAGCAGGCCGCGACGACCGACATGAGGAATCCGAGCTTGATCCAGCTCCGGAGCTCATGATGCTCGAACAACCCCGCAGCCTTGAGCTCGCCACGCAGCAAGCCCAGCTCAGGTACCTTGGTCGTGTTCGTGTGGACGGCGTTCATGTAGGTGGGCGGACTCTGCCGCGTGCTCGGTAGGGATTGCGAGTGTTTACCGTCATAAATTGGTCACGGAGGCACCCTCTACGCGACTAATTCTTATGTACTGTCATGAGCTTACGGTCGTCAGACGACCTCCGAATCGCCCGACCGAGCCACCTGGGCGATCTCGGGCCGTGGCCAGCGATTTCAGCTAGTTGAATCCGGATCGGCGAGCAGCAGTTTCTGCTTGATCTCGGCGAGCGGGATGGGCGGGCGCAGGATGCCCCGATCGATGCCGAGCATCGTGCGCACCATGCGGCGCCGCAGCGGGCTCACCCACTTGCAGAGCGGGAACGTGGCGTCCCGTAGCCAGCCGAGCACGCGCGCATCGCTCTGGAAGAACGGCGTCAGCGCGCGGGTCGCGAACTGGTAGTAGTTGAGGTGCCGACGGCGCGCCGCGGTGTACGCCGCGAGCGCCCGTGGGACGTCGGGCTCGGCGGCGACGCAATCGGCGAACGTGACCGCGTCGATCAACGCGAGGTTCGCACCCTGCCCCAGCTGGGGGCTCGTCGCGTGGGCGGCATCGCCGAGGAACACGATCCGCTCGGCGTGCCACGGCCACATCGCCACGTCGCGGTACTGCGTGAACACCACCGGATCGAGATCGTCGAGGGTATCGAGCATCGCCTCGGCGCGCGGCTCGAACGCCAGGATCGTGTCACGCCACTTCGCGAGGCCGGCCGCGCGCCACGCGTCCACGCGATCGGCGCGGATGCTCCAGAACAGCGAGACGAGGTGGCGGTCGCCCGTCGGCCCCTTGCCGGTCGGCAGCAAGCCGAGCATGTGCCGCGGACCGTCGACGATCTGGTGGATCGCGCGCTGGTTCGTGAAGTACTCGTCCGGATCTTCGCGCACGAGCCACAGCGCACCCCAGCGGTACGGCGTCGACGTCACGTGCGTCGCCGCGGCGTGGAGCTCGCACACCGAGCCGTCGGCGGCGATCACCAGGTCGAACGGCCCGACGCGCTCCCCGTCCGCGTCGACCAGCCAGCGCCCGTCGGACGCGAGCACGGTCCCGGTGATCGCGACGCCGCAGCGCAGCTTCGCGGGCGACGCGACGAGCGCCGCGTGCAGCGTCTGGA
>JAPLLF010000487.1 GCA_026387715.1 Pseudomonadota bacterium | reverse complement strand
AGATCGACGAGGGCATCACCGGCTGCACGTGCATCCCGCAGGGCGAGACCTGCAAC
Organism: Pseudomonadota bacterium; assembly: GCA_026387715.1. Lineage (GTDB taxonomy): Bacteria > Myxococcota_A > Polyangia > Haliangiales > Haliangiaceae > JABFXX01. The sequence continues at coordinate 9,389 of JAPLLF010000487.1, read as the reverse complement.
AACATGGACGACAACTGCAACGGCCTGATCGACGACGGCATCACGCGCCCGTGCGGCACCGGGGTGTGCCAGGGCATCGAGACGTGCACCGCGGGCGTGTTCGGCGGCTGCACCGCACCGCCGGTGGGCGTCGAGACCTGCAATGGTCTCGACGACGACTGCGACGGCGTGGCCGACGGCTTCACCGACGCGTGCTCGACGCTCGTCGGGCCGTTCCCCGTCGGCGACCCGCGCAACAACCCCGGGAGCAACCCCGGCGTGTCCGCGGGCTGCGTCACCGAGGGCCCGGCGATCTGCCTGTGCCACCCGGGGACGACGACCTGCCCCGCGAACGGCAGCGGCGTGTTCGGCGCGTGCACCGGCGAGATCGGGCCGGGCATCGAGACCTGCAACGCGCTCGACGACGACTGCGACGGGATCGTCGATGAGGGCACGGCCGGCCAGGACTGCTCGACCAACTGCGGCGTCGGCACGACGGTGTGCACCAACGGCGTCATCTCCTGCACCACGGTGACCGCACCCAACGACGACACCTGCGACGGCAACGACGACGACTGCGACGGCAACATCGACGAGGACTACGTCTCGCCCGGCGCGTGCGGCGCCGGCCTGGTGTGCAACGGCATGGAGCGCTGCATCGGCGGCAGCCCGACCTGCGTCGGCGACCCGATCAACCCGAACGAGAGCTGCAACTGCACCGACGACGACTGCGACACCATCGTCGACGAGGACGTCACCTGCCCGTCGGGCTCGACGTGCACGAACTGCCAGTGCGCGTTCCCGTGCGCCGGCGGCGAGTTCCCCTGCCCTCTCGGCAAGCGCTGTGATCCGAACAACTTCTGCGTCGACGATCCGTGCTTCGGCGTCGACTGCCCGACGATCGGCAACGACGCGCGCGTCTGCCAGAACGGGACGTGCGTGAACGTCTGCTCGCTCGCGACGTGCACCGGCGGCCTCCTCTGCCTGCCGTCGACCGGTGAGTGCGTCCCCGACACGTGCCTGGCGTTCCCCGACAAGTGCACGTCGACCGAGAACTGCGTCAACGGCGTGTGCGTGTCGAACCCGTGCAGCGGCGTCACGTGCGCCACCGATCAGTACTGCGTGGAGGGCACGTGTCACCCGAGCTGCGCCGGCGTCGAGTGCGCGCCGGATCAGCGCTGCGAGCTCGGCGCGTGTGTCGCCGATCCGTGCGGCAAGCAGTGCCCGAACGGCCAGGTCTGTCACGACACGACCGGGGAGTGTCTGCCGAACCCGTGCGTCGGGGTGCCGTGTCCGATCGGCCAGTGGTGCGATCCGCATGGCGACGGGCAGTGCGGCGACGACCCGTGCGTCGGGACGACGTGTCCGGGAACCGGACAGGTCTGCCTCGGCGGCACCTGCGATGATCCGGTCATCCCGGGCGCGCCCGACGCGCTGGTCGACGAGCACATCACCACCGGCGGTGGTGGCGGGTGCAGCGCCGGCGGCGACGCCGGCGGCCTCGCGCTCGTGTTCGGCGCGCTCGCCCTGGTTCGCGCGCGTCGTCGGAGGGCGTCGTGAACCGGCGTTCCTCCGGCGGGCTCGTCGCGCTCGGCTCGATCACCGCGTTCGCCGCGCTCGCGTCGTGCGACGTCAACGAGTACTGCATCAACTGCGCGACCGGCGACGCCGGTCCGCACGGCGACGCGATGGCCGACGCGAACGACGCTGGCATGATCGACGCACCCGACGCATCGACCTGCGTGGTCACCGGCGTCGAGGTCTGCGACGGCGTCGACAACGACTGCGACGGCCAGACCGACAACGGGACCCTCCCGGAGGTCGGCGACGCGTGCGCCAACCAGCAGGGCGAGTGCGCCGGAGGCATCAAGCAGTGCACCGCCGGCCACCTCGTGTGCTCGAAGCCGCCGATGCCCGAGATCTGCGACGGCAAGGACAACAACTGCAACGGCGCCGTCGACGAGGGTGACCCGGGCGGCGGCGGCACCTGCGGCACGAACGTCGGCGAATGCACCGCGGGCATCAAGCACTGCAACTTAACGACGCACGTCGTCGACTGCGAGGGCGCGATCGGCTCGGTCGGCGGTCAGCCGGAGATCTGCAACGGCCGCGACGACGACTGCGACGGCAGCTTCGACGAGGGCCTCACCAACCTCGGCGCGTGCGGCTCGCCGATGGTCGGCGCGTGTCACCCCGGCACGCTGTCGTGTCAGGGCGGCGGCCCGGTGTGCAGCGGCTCGCAGGACCCCGTGTTCGAGGCGTGTGACAACATCGACAACGACTGCGACAACGCGATCGACGAGGACTACAACAAGCTCACCGATCCGCGGAACTGCCTGACCTGCGGCCACGTGTGCACGGCCGATCATGCGATCTCCGGATGTGCGGGCGGGGCCTGCACGATCGCGTCGTGTCAGGCGGGCTATCACGACAACAACGGCCTGCTCGGCGACGGCTGCGAGTACGGCCCGTGCCAGGCGAACGGCACCGAGGTGTGCGACGGCGTCGACAACGACTGCGACGGCCTGGTCGACAACAACCTCACGGCCCCCGCCGGGCTGTGCAAGACGGTCGGCGAGTGCACCGGCTCGTTCGCGACGTGCAGCGGCGCCGGCGGCTGGGTGTGCAACTACGGCGCGACCGTGTCGACCGATCCGACGGGGAGCATCGTCGCCGAGACCACGTGCGACACGCTCGACAACGACTGCGATACCGCGATCGACGAGAACCAGCCGAACAAGGGCCTGGCGTGCACCGATGCCGGCATCGGCATCTGCCAGGGCACCGGCACGTTCACCTGCGATGCGGGCAACCTCGACGGCCCGGCGATCTGCACGATCACGACGCCCGGCCAGACGGCGACGACCGAGGCTTGCGACGGCAAGGACAACAACTGCGACGGGATCGTCGACAACACGACCGGGCCCGACCGCGTGATCGACGCGATGAGCCACGTCGTGTACGGCGCGTTCGACTTCTACATGGATACGTACGAAGCGTCGCGGCCCGACGCCGCGTCGCAGGTCCAGGGCGCCCTCGCCTCGCGCGCGTGCTCCAACCCTGGCGTCCAGCCCTGGCGCAACGTGTCGTTCGCCGCGGCGACCGCCGCGTGTGCCGCGGCCGGCAAGGTCCTGTGCACCGGCGCGCAGTGGGGCGCGGCGTGCGAAGGCGCGACGAACACGACCTACCCCTACGGGAACACGTTCGGCGCGAGCACCTGCAACACCGAGTCGAACGACGGCGACGCGGTGCTCGCGGGCGACCAGGACGTGCTGCTCGACACCAACGCGAAGGTCGCGTGCCTCGCCGCCCAGGGCCCGAAGGATCTGTCCGGAAACCTGAAGGAGTGGACCGACGACATCACGGGCGTGACCAGCGGGGGCAAGAACATCGCGGTGCTCCGCGGTGGCGCCTACGACACGCCGTCGGCGGGCGCGACGTGCGACTTCCGGCTGACCCGCGCCGCGGTGAACGTGCTCGAGGACACCAACGGCTTCCGGTGCTGCAAGGCGACCGCGCCGTAGCGTCGTCGCCCAGGGGATCGCGCATGGCCGTGCTCACATTTGAAGCCGCCGGGATCGCCCAGGACTACGAGTTACCTGCGCACGCCATCACGATCGGACGTGATCCCGGCTGCGAGCTCCAGCTCCTGGATCGGAGCGTCCAGAGGCGGCACGCCACCCTGATCCCGCGGCGTGGAGTCTTCTTGCTCGATCCGCTGTTTCCCGTGCTGGTGGGCGACCGGTTGTGCCTGCATCCCGTGGCGCTCCTCGACGGCGACACCATCACGTTCGGCACGCAGCGCGTAGGATTCAAGCTGCCTCGCATGCTGGCGCACGGCGTCGTTCCGGACGACCTGACCGGGCTGCCACTCGGCGCCCCGGTCGCGGTCCTGCGGATCGAGCACGTGCTCGACGGCGTCGCCGTCGGCTCGGCGATCGATGCCACGCTCGATCCGGCGCACGGCATGGTGTGCGATCACGAGGCCGGCATGGTCGAGCTGCTGATCGATGCACCCGGGCGTGCATTCGCGCTCGCCGTCGAGCTCCGGCGTGTCATGAGCCGGCTCACGCCAGAGCACGGCCTGCAGACGACGCGGACCTGGTTTCAGATCGGTGGCGATCTCGCCCCGCTCGACGCTGCACGCGCGGGCGCACGCATGGCGCTCGCCGCATCGAGCGGCAACGTCGTGATGACCGAGAGCCTGTTCGGCCGCGGCATGGCCGATGCCGTGCTCACGACCCAGCGCGACCTGCTGACGGAACGGGTCGAGGGTGTCGCCGGCGAGACCCAGCTGTTCGCCGTCTATCAGAAGTGAAACGGTAACCGCCGCGGGGCTAGTAGCGGTGGCTCGAGCTGCAGACCTTGAGCGCGATCACGAGGATGACCAGGCCGATCTGGATCACCCACTTGAGCGCCTCGCCGCTGTCGCCCATGCCGCCGTGGCGAGCCTTGACGCCGTGCTTGTTCACGAGCTCCCACGCGTCGGGGCGATAGTCGTACTTCATCGTGAAGAAGCCGTCGTCGCGGAGGCCCTGGTGCGCGGTCGTCGTACGGTAGTCGTCGAACTTGCGCTCGCCCTTCGGCGTGATGACGCTCGCGCCGATCGCGCGCGCGACGAAGCCGAGGCCGTAGGCGCCGGCGATCGCCATCAGCACGAGCGCGATGCCCGCGCCGAACGACACCGTGTGGAACCACGTCGACGGCTTGAGCGCCGCGAACAGCAGGATCGAGGTCGTCAGCGAGAAGAACGCCAGCGAGCCGATCGTCTTGAGGAAGCCGTGGCGCTGCGCGCACTGCGGGCAACGCGCGACCGGCCGCGCGCCGACCTGGTACTGCACCGAGATCGTGTTGCCGTAGCGCGTGCGGCTGATCTCGCGCTGCGAGCTGAGCGAGGCGCACGAGCTGCCCTCGAGCTCGCGCTTGCCGCAGAAGTGGCACATCCCCTTCGCGACGTCGGTGAGCCGATCCATGTAGGCCCGGACGCGCTCCTTGATGGAGTTCGACGCGGCCACCACGCTGACGCGCGCGAGCACGTCCCGGAACCGCGGCTCGAGCTGCTTCTCGCGCTGCACCGCGCGCAGCCGACCGAACGCCTCGCCGACGGCGTCGTCGATCATCGTCGCGAGCCCGAGCAGCTGCGCCTCGTCGAGCGGACGCCACCGATCGGCGAGCGAGCCCAGCCGCTCGAGGTACGCGGCGACGTCCTCGACCTCGCCGTTGCCGGTCGTGGCCTCCGGCTGCAGGTCGGCGAGCTCGGCCTGGAACTGCGTGCGCAGCGGCTTGAACGCGACGAGCCACACCTCTGCGTCGATGTGCGACTTGCCGGCGAGCGCCGACAGGTAGCCGACGTTCGCGACGCTGCCGCGCGCCATCTCCGCCCGGGTCTCGCCGACGACGACGTCCGCGAGCTTCGTCCGGATCGCGGCCACCAGGGTCTCGACGTCGTCGTGCCCGATCAGCTCGTCGCCGAGTGTCGTGATCTTCGCGCGGACGTGCGCCGCGAGCTCGTCGGAGGCGAGCAGCTCGCCCCACCCCGACACGGCCTCGGCGAGCAGGCTCGCCCACTCGTTGCCCCCGAGCAGCGCGCCGCTCGCGAGGATCGCCCGGTGCGGATCGTCGACGACCTCCACGCCCCCCGCGCGCTGCCACGCGAGGTTCGCCGCCTGCTGCGCGCGCCCCGTCGTCGCGATGCGCGGGCCGACCCCACGGAGCAGCGAGAACCCCAGGAGCAACCGCACGTTGAGCTGGTTCAAGCGGTTCGCCAGGGAGCCATCGCGCGCGGCCAGGTACGCGCGCAGCGCGGCCGCGTCCTCGCCGATGAGCGCCGCGAGCAGGCTCGCGCCCTGGGGATCGTCGACGAAGTCGAACCACAGGAGCTGCTCGACGAGCCGCGCGAGCGGGCTCTCCATCGTCTGCGTCGCCTCCTGGATCTCGATCTCGTCCCCCGCGGGCAGCCACGGCACCGGATCGGGATCCGGCAGCGCCATGCCGACGCGCGCGCGCGCGAGGGCCTTGTCGCATTGCCACACCGCCTGCTTCGCGGACGCCGTCACCGGCAACCGCAGCAAGCGGAAGGGGCTCTTGCGGAACAGGGACAGTCCGACGGACCGGCGGAGTTCGCGCATCTCGTCGGGCTGGGTGACACCGTCGTCTCGAGTTTCGGTTGCGGTCGACATCGACATCCTCACTTCACGTCCGAACGGATGGCCGCCGACACGCGCTCGCGCTCGTCGGAGGGGAACATCTGCACGATCTCGCGACACACGTTGGGCAGCTCGCCCACGTCGTTGCGCTGGATCGCCTGCGCGCCGCGCTCGAACTGCTTCTGCGTGAGGCCGAGCAGGCCGAGCCGCTCGGCCTCCTTGCGCAGGTACTCGAGGTAGCCGATCCAGAAGCCCGGCTCGCGCATCAACACGGTGATGTTGAGGTTGCGGATGTCGTCCATCTTGCCCTCGGCCGCGTCGAAGTCGCCGCGCGCGAGCGACCGCTCGATCTCGTGGATCAGCGTCGCGAGCGTGCGCTTCTCGCCGGGCTGCCCGAGCTCCCCGACGAGGCCGTTCGCGCGCTCCTTGAGCGCCTCGAACTCGGCGGCGATCCGGTGCTTCTTGTTGCCGGTCTCGGCCTCGTCGATCTCCTGCGACATCATGCGCACCATCTGGTCGGCGAGATCGATCGAGTCGCGATCCCCTTCGTCGATCAGCGCCTCGACCTCGGCGATCCGGGCGTCGTGCGCCTCGGGCGAGGTCTCGAGCTCGTCGGCGAGCGACGCGAGGTCCTTCAAGCGGTCGCGCTGCTGGGTGAGCTGCTGGCCGACCTCCGTCGTGGTCTTGCGCTCGAGATCGAAGCGCACGACGTCGTCGAACCACTGGTCGAGCGCCGGCACGTACGCGCGCCCGACCGTCTGCGCCGACTCGTCGACGGAGACCGTGACCTCGACCGTCGATCCGGCCGGGAGGTCGCGCCCGATCTTGTGCGCGTGGATGTGGAGCACGCCGATCACCTTGTTGCGGTCCGCGCGCGCCGACTCACCCTGCACGAGCGGCACGTGGATCGCCTCGCCGTCCTGCCCGCGCACGAGCGAGATCGTCGTCGAGTGGGTCATCGTCTGCCGGGTCGGCAACACCGCGCCCTTGCGCAGGTACCAGGTGACCGCGTTGTTGGCGAGCATGATGCCCACCGACTGCGACAGCGGCGGCTTCGCGATCGAGAACCCGTGCAGCATCTTGAGCGTGTCGGGCTCGGTCGCCAGCGCGGCGCCGTCGCGATCGATCGCGCCGACCGCGAACACGTTGAGCTGCGACGGCACGAGCGTGAGATCGATCGCGAACGCGCCGTTGGGCTGCACCGTCGCCGCGGGCGTCCGGAAGCCACCGTCATCGCGGGTCATCACGATCTTGAGGCCCGGGGGCGGCGGCGCCGGCGAGACGACGCGGCCGACGAGCAGCGGCTGGGGATCGGTCGTCATCGCCTCGTACTCGAGGTGCAGCTCGATCGCCGTGCCCGCCTTCCGCGTGCGCAGCGTCGCCGGCAGGCGCTGCGTCGACGCGAACAGCGCCGCGCCGCGCGCGACGATCGTCATCGGATCGACGTAGTGCTTGGCCTCGACGCCGACCTCGAACTGGATCATCCGCGAGACGCACGGCGTGAGCGTCGGCCCGCCGACCATGACGAGGCCGGTGAGTTCGCCAGCCTCGATGCGGTTGCGCTTGAGGAGCTTGTTGCACAGGGTGGTCGTGCGGGTGATCAGCGGCTCGAGGAGCTCCTCGAGCCCCTCGCGATCGAGGTCAAAGCCGACCGAGGCGCCGCGCGGCAGGTCGCGGATCTCGAAGCGCGCGCGCTCGTCGGCCGACAGCGCGAGCCGGAGCCGCTCCGACTCGACCTTGATCTTGGTGTACGCGTCCTCGTTGGTCGGATCGGTGCGCTTGAATGCGCCGAGCTTGCCGTCCTGACGGATCAGCTCGATCGCCTTGCGCGCGATCGCGCGATCGAAGTCGCGGCCGCCGAGGTGGTTGTCGCCGTCGTGGTCGATCACCTGGAGGCGACCGTCCTTGCAGCGCACGAGCGAGACGTCGAACGTGCCCCCACCGAGGTCGTAGACCAGCCACGAGCCGTCGCGGACCTCGCCGGTGCCCGAGTGCGCGATCGCCGCGGCGATCGGCTCCTGGAGGAGCGGCGCGTGCTCGATCCCGGCGAGCGCCGCCGCGCGCCGCGTCGCGTCGCACTGCGGGAGCTGGAACATCGCCGGGATCGTGATGACCGCGGCGCGCGGCGAAGCGCCGTCGCTCGCGACCGCACGCGCGCACAGCGCCCGCAGCACCTCGGCCGACAGGTCCTCGGGCGTCAGCTCGCGGCCCGAGCTCGGGAACCGCTTCTTCTCGCCGGTGCCCATCAGCCGCTTGAACTCGATCGCGGTGTTCGCCGGATCGGTGTCGAGCGCGCGCCGCGCGACGGCGCCGACCTCGCAGGTGCCAGTGGGCAGGACGTGCACCGCCGACGGCAGCAGCACGTCGCCATCGGCGCCCGGCAGCAGGCGACCGAAGCGCTGCTCCTGCTTCGCGATGGCCGAGTTGGTGGTTCCCAGATCGATCCCGTAATCGATGGTCGACATCAGGCTGCCTTCTCCGTGGTGATCGGGGGCGAGACCGCGAGCGACATCTGCCCGCGGAACGTGTTGGCGTTGCGCGCCCGCGCCTCCTTGGCGTCGAGCAACGCATCGGGATCGGAGGTGGCCGTGCCGGTGCCATCGATCGAGGCCACGAGCAGGGTCGCCTCGGTCGCGTCCGGGGCGCACAGCACGACGAGCGCCACGACCGGGCCACCGGTCGACGCGCGGATCGACTCGAGGTGGGCCGGCCACTCGGTGCCGAGGTAACGCGCGACGACCTGCGGGCGGGCGTGCTTCACGGGCAGCGCGACGAGGTAGTAGCTGAGGCCGTTCGCGCGCACGAGCTGCGTCGCGGCGTCGCCGGACTTCACCGCGCGACGGACGACGGCGGCCGCGCGCTCGATCACCGCCGCGTCGACGCTGGCGAGCCCGGCGATGGACGTCGCGACCCGCGCCGCCGTCACCTGCGCGGTGAGCGCGCGCCCGAGGCCGTCGGCGCCGAGCCGATCATCGCGGCGCCCCCCGAGGGCGACGTCGACCGTCTCCTTCGGGATGGCGGCCTGCAGCTTGTGCCACTTGCGCCGGATCCACATCGCGCCGGCGGGGATCGGGAGGATCAGGCCGAGCAGCGCGAGGATCGTCATGATCGTCACCGTGCGCTTCTTCGCCGCGGCCTCGTCGGAGATCGTCGCGATGCACGCGTCGCCACCGGGCAGCTACTTGACGAGCGCCATCGGCTCGTCCATGTCGCCGTTCCACCGGATCGCGTCGCGCGCAATGTTGCACAGGTCGTCGACGGCGA
>JAPLLF010000743.1 GCA_026387715.1 Pseudomonadota bacterium | reverse complement strand
AGCGCGCCGCACCGCGGGAGGCTCGCGAGCTTCGTGCAGCGATCGCCGAAACTTCATCTCGTGGTGATCCTCGCATTGCTCGCGACCACCTTGGGGGCCGTGGCGTGGCGCGCGATCGCGATCGACCGCCTCGAAGGGGAGCTCGCGGCCGCCAGGCAGCAGGCCGACGTGGCCAGGGTCGCGCAAGCGGGTGCAGCTCCTGCGGCTCTCCGCGCTGCCGCTCGCGTGGGCGATCCGCGGCGAGGTCCTGTCCAGCAACCCGGGCAACATCGACACGTTCATGGAGAAGCTCGTGCGCGAGAAGTCCGTCAAGCGCATCGTGTTCGTGGACGCGGCGGGCAAGGTCGTGTCGTCCACCAACCTCAAGCTCAAGGATCAGCTCGCGGCGACGGCGCTCCCCGGGATCGACCTCACGGCCACGCAACCTCGCGTCGAGCCCGCCGGGAGCGACCTCCGGATCGTCGTCCCGGTGATGTCGTTCGACCGCCAGATCGGCACGCTCGTGCTCGACTACATGTCACCCCGCTGAGCGGGGCACGAATGCACGCGGGGCACGGATGTCACCGCGGTGGTCGTCGCGGTGGTCCATCGCGACGATGGGCGTGGCGCGACGGATGCACGGTCCGAGGCGGTGACGAAGTCTCGAGATCCCGACGCCGAGGTGCTGACTCCGGAGCTCCTGCGGCGGATCGACGCCTACTGGCGCGCCGCCAACTACCTCTCGGTCGGCCAGCTCTTCCTGTTCGACAATCCGCTGCTCAAGCGACCGCTGACGCTCGCGGACGTCAAGCACATGCTGCTCGGCCACTGGGGCACGACGCCCGGCCAGAACTTCATCTACGTGCACTTGAACCGGGTCATCCAGAAGTACGACCTCGACATGATCTACGTCTGCGGCCCCGGTCACGGCGGCCCCGCCGTGGTGGCGAACACGTATCTGGAGGGCACGTACAGCGAGGTCTATCCCGCGGTCAGCCAGGACGAGGCCGGGCTGCAGAAGCTGTTCTTGCAGTTCTCGTTTCCCGGCGGGATCCCGAGTCATGCCTCGCCGGAGTGTCCGGGGTCGATCCACGAAGGCGGCGAGCTCGGCTATTCGCTCAGCCACGCGTTCGGGGCGGTGTTCGACAACCCCGACCTCGTCGTGGCGTGCGTCGTCGGCGACGGCGAGGCGGAGACGGGGCCGCTCGCGACCGCGTGGCACGCCAACAAGTTCGTCGATCCGGTGACCGACGGCGCGGTGCTGCCGATCCTGCACCTCAACGGCTACAAGATCGCAAACCCGGCGCTGCTCGCCCGCATCACGCGCGAGGAGCTGGAGCAGTTGCTCCGCGGCTACGGCTGGACGCCCTACTTCGTCGAAGGCCACGAGCCCGCCCGGATGCACGAGGCGATGGCCGCGACCCTCGACACGGTCGTCGAGCAGATCAAGCAGATCCAGGCCGACGCCCGCGTCCACGGCAACCGCACGCGGCCGCGCTGGCCGATGATCGTCCTGGCGTCCCCCAAGGGCTGGACCGGGCCCACGATCGTGGACGGGCGCCCCGTGGAAGGCACGTTCCGCGCGCACCAGATCCCGCTCCACCCGCGGGAACATCCCGCGCACCTCGCGCTCCTCGAGAGCTGGCTGCGGAGCTACCGACCCGAGGAGCTGTTCGACGCGCACGGGCGCTTGAACCCGGAGCTCGCCGAGCTCGCGCCCCAGGGGCTCCGGCGAATGGGCGCCAACCCTCACGCGAACGGCGGCTTGCTGCTGCGTGATCTGAGCTTGCCCGCGTTCCGCGACTACGCCGTCGAGGTGCCCTCGCCCGGCGTGCGCGGCGTCGGCGACACGCACGTGCTCGGGCGCTTCCTGCGCGACGTCGCCACGCACAACAGCGAGCACCGCAACTTCCGCGTGTTCGGCCCGGACGAGACCCTCTCCAACGGCCTCGAGGCGCTGTTCGAGGTGACGAACCGGCAATGGGACGCGGCCACGGCGCCCGACGATGTGTTCCTCGCGCCGAGTGGCCGCGTGCTCGACTCGATGCTCAGCGAGCACCAGTGCGAGGGCTGGCTCGAGGGTTATCTGTTGACGGGCAGGCACGGCGTCTTCAACTGCTACGAGGCGTTCATCCACATCATCGATTCGATGTTCAACCAGCACGCGAAGTGGCTGAAGGTCTCGGCGCGCCTGCCGTGGCGGCGGGAGATCGCGTCGTTGAACTACCTGCTGGCCTCCCACGTCTGGCGTCAGGATCACAACGGCTTCAGCCACCAGGACCCGGGCTTCATCGACGTCGTCCTCAACAAGAAGGCCTCGGTGGTGCGCGGCTACTTCCCGCCCGACGCCAACTGCCTGCTGTCCGTGATGGATCACTGCCTCCGCAGCCGCCACTACGTCAACGTGGTGATCGCCGGGAAGCACCCGGCGCCGCAGTGGTTGACGATCGACGCGGCCATCGCGCACTGCGCCGCCGGGATCGGCGTCTGGCCGTGGGCGAGCAACGACCACGACGCGCCGCCCGACGTGGTCCTGGCGTGCTGCGGCGACGTGCCCACGCTCGAGACGCTCGCGGCGGTCTCGATCTTGCGCGCGCACCTGCCAGACCTCCGGGTGCGCGTCGTCAACGTCGTCGACCTGATGCGCCTGCAGCCTCGAACCGAGCATCCCCACGGCCTCGACGACGACGCGTTCGACGCCCTGTTCACGAAGGACCGGCCGATCATCTTCGCGTTCCATGGCTACCCGTCGTCGATCCACCAGCTGACGTACCGCCGCACCAACCACAAGAACCTCCACGTTCGTGGCTACAAGGAGGAGGGCACCATCACGACCCCGTTCGACATGACGGTGCAGAACGATCTCGACAGGTTTCACCTCGTGATCGACACCATCGATCGAGCGCCGCAGACCGGCGCCCCGGGCCTCGCCCTCAAGCAGCAGCTCGAGCGCAAGCTGCTCGAGCATCGGCGGTACATCACGACGCACGGCCAGGACCTGCCGGAGGTCCGCGACTGGACGTGGACGGCCAGTTAGAGGTTTGCCAGGGAATTCATGGGACGGACGTCCTCGACGTTGACGTTGACCTCGGCCGGACCGAGGTCAGTGGCCTGGCAGCGACGCCGCGGCATGGAAGATCCGGGTGACGACCGTGGCTCCTTCGACCACCGGCTGGGCCCAGATCGCGTGGAGCACGCGACGCTTGTCGTCGACGAGCAGCGTCTCGTATTCGCCGACCCACTTCGAGCCATGCCGCTCGGTCGACAGCGCGGCGAACGGGAGGCTGTTGATCGCACCACCCACCGTGCAGCGCGCGGCCCCGATCGCGCAGGTCGCGTGCGCGAACCTGCCGGTCCCCGTGCTGTCGTACCAGGCGACGTGCAGCGTCCCGGTCGTCGGATCGAGCGCGAGGTTCGGGACCATGTGGATCGCGCACGCCGGGTCATCCCCGAGCCGCGTGCGCGTCCAGGTCTTGCCGTGATCCCTGGACGCCGTGATCACGAGATCCCACAACCCGTCGGAGCCTCCACGCACGTACGCGAGATAGATCCAGCCACGACGATCGTCGACCGCGATGCTCGGGTTCGAGAAGAAGAACGGCAGTGACTCGCCCGGCGCGCTGACCACCTGGGGCTTGGTGAAGGTCTTGCCACCATCGGCGCTCGTCACGTACTCGACCTTGTGGTCGGTCGACCCGTACGCGCCCATCGGGCCCCCGTGGAGGCTCACGAGATGAAGGTGGCCATCGCGGCTCACGACGAGGTTGCCGTAGATCCCCTCGAGCGGGGTCACCGGCGAGCTCCAGGTCTTGCCCAGGTCGCGCGACGCGCGCACGCGCAGCCCGCCCTCTTCCCCGCCGCCGGCGTACGTGAGGTAGACGATCTCGCGCTGCGGGTTCACGGGGTCAGGACCGATCGCGATCATCGGCTTGTCGAGGCAGTCCTCCTCCCCTTCCTTGCAATCCGCCGGGTCGTGCACCGGCACGCTCGCGCTCCAGGTGACGCCGTGATCGGTCGAGCTCGCGAAGCCGATCTCCTGATGCTCCCCGCGACCATCGAAGCCGAGCCACACCGCGTAGATCGTGCCGTGCTTGTCGCGGGCGACCCATGGATCGAAGTGACTCCCCCGGCCCGAGCTGAACACGCCGTCGATCGAGGGCTTGCCCCGACCATCGATGCGCGCGACCCCGAGCGGATTGCCGTCGGTGATCTTGCCGCGCGTGAGGTACATCGCGGTGATGCCGCCATCGTCGTTGACGATGCCGGTCGGCTCGAACTGGTAGAGGCCCGGCCCCGCCGCGGTCGACAGCTGCGTGGCGGCCGCGAACGCCCCATCGCGACCGCCGCTCGCGGGGCAGGACCTCGGCACGAGCGCGGTCATGCCCGGCTGGACGCAGGCATGCCACGCACGATCGCAGACGTAGCCGTCGGCCGTCCGGCAGTCCGCGTCCTGCGTGCAGCTGGCCAGGCAGACCTCGCCCGCTCGCCAGGTCTCCACGCACGCGCCCTGCGCGCACGCCGTGCCCGCGAGCCCACAGAACGACCCGCAGGATCCGTGCGGCAGCGGCAGGCACATCAGATCGGCCGCGCACGTCGGGCCTTCGCGGCCACATGCCTCGCCACGCGTGGAGTGGTGCGCCGTGGCGTCGGGGACCGCCGCGTCGATCGCGGACGGCATGACCTTCGAAGGGGACGGGACCGATGGCGCTCCCGAGCAGCCCAGGAGCCCGACGATCATCACGAGCGGCGTCTTCACGCCGTGAGGAGCGCACGAGCCGGCGGCTCGAGCAAGCATCGCCCGGCGCTGACGGCGGAACACGAACCGAAGCGGTACGCTCGCGTGGCCGCGAGGACGCGCAGCAGGCGGTCGTCGACATGTTCAGATGACGTGTGCGCAGACCGCGACGCTCCACCAGCCGGCGACGCGATATTCGGAACTTCCGACCCGCGCGCGTGTCGGAGATCGTGTCCATGCTCAAGTCGATCGGGTTCTGTACGTTCGTCGCCGCCGCGATCAGCTGTCAGCCCACCACCGACAGCCCACCCGCGCCCGCGTCCAGGCTCCCGATCGAGGCGCGGCCGCGGGTAGACCCATCGCTGGCCCCCCCGATTACGCCGACGATCACGCCGACGATCACGCCGATGCAGCTCGCGTCCGAGCCGGTCGCCGCACCCCACGAGGTCGCGGCGCCGTGGTCGCTCACCGCCTCCGACGGGAGCGGCCTCCAGCTCACGCGCGTCGATGCCAAGGCGGTCGTCGAGGGCCCGCTCGCGTTCACCGAGCTGCACCTGTACTTCCACAACCCCGAGGACCGCACGCGCGAGGGCACGTTCGCGATCACGCTGCCGTCGGGCGCCGCGGTGTCGCGGTTCGCGATGGAGACCAACCAGCAATGGCAGGAGGCCGAGCTCGTCGAGAAGCAGCTCGCGCGCCGCATCTACGACGACTACCTGCATCGCAAGCAAGACCCCGCGCTGCTGGAGAAGGCCGCCGGCAACCAGTTCAGCGCGAAGGTGTTCCCGATCGCCGCGAGGTCCGACAAGCACCTCGTCGTGTCGTTCTCGCAGGAGCTCGCCGGTCGCGCGTACGCGTTGCCGCTGCGCGGGCTGCCGAAGATCGCGCGCGTCGACGTGGCGCTCGTGACGACGGGCCTCGATGGCGCGCACGGCACGCAGACGCTCGGCGAGCGCGACTGGCAGGCCGATCGTGACTTCGTCGCGAACGTGCCGACCACCGCCGCGGCGGTGGCCGCCGGGACCTTCGTGGTCGGCGCGTTCGCGCTCGATCGCGCGACCGGCCCCGGACCGGACGTGCCCAAGGCGCTGTCGGTCCTCGTCGACACCAGCGCCTCCCGCGCGCTCGGCTATGCGGGCTACGTCCGATCGATCCACGCCATGATCGCCGCGATCCGCGCGGCGTACGGCGATCCGGTGCAGCTCCAGGTGATCGCGTTCGATCAGGACGCGCAGCGGATCTTCGACGGCGTCGCGGCCGACTACGGGGACGCGCAGGATCGGGCGCTGATCGCGCGCGGGGCCGCGGGCGCCTCGGATCTCGGGGTCGGGCTCGCGGCGCTCGGCGCCGGCGCCAGGCGGCGCGTCGTCGTGGTGACCGATGGCGTCGTGACGGCTGGTGCGGACACGCCCGCGCTGATCGAGACGATCAAGCACCTGCCGATCGATCGGCTCGACGTCGTCCTCGCGGGCGGCCTGCGCGACGAGCGCCTCGCGGCCTCGATCGCGCGCGCCGGGTTGCCCCACGCCGGGGACGTCTACGATCTCGATCGCGGCGCCCAGGCCGTCACCGTCGGCCTCGGGCAGCCCGTGATGGTGGACGTCGCCATCGAGATCCCCGGGGCGACCTGGGTGTATCCCAGGATCCTCCCCGCGGCGCGGCCGGGCAGCTCGCAGCTGGTGTTCGCGCGGATGGCCGCGCCGGTACAGTCGATCGACCTCAAGGTCGGCGGCGTGACGCGCACGCTCGGTCTGGGCACCGCGACGCCGGCGTTGATCGAGCGGGCCGTCGCCGGCGCCGAGATCGAGGAGCTGGAGAACACGCTCGCGCGCGCCGACGACGCGACCGCGAAGACCCTGCGCGCCGACATCGCCAGGCGGTCGATCGCGGCGCGCGTGATCTCGTCCCAGACCTCGATGCTCGTGCTCGAGAGCGACGCCGACTACGCCC
Source organism: Pseudomonadota bacterium (assembly GCA_026387715.1). Taxonomy (GTDB): domain Bacteria; phylum Myxococcota_A; class Polyangia; order Haliangiales; family Haliangiaceae; genus JABFXX01. Next base: position 5,977 of record JAPLLF010000743.1, on the reverse strand, counting down.
GCTACAAGATCGATCGCACGACCCTCGCCGACCTCCTCGTCGTCGGGCCCGCCGGGCTCGAGCAGCGCCATCGCACGCAGCTCGCGATCGCCGCGCCGCCAGCGTCGCCCACGGCCACCGACCAGGACACCCGCCAGACCGCGATCGACCACGCGCGCACGGCCGGGGTGCTCGGTGCGAGCGGCGACGTGTTCAAGACCGTCGAGGGCACCGGCGACCTGGCGAGCGGCCTCGACGGCGAGCTGCAAGGCGGCTTCGGATATGGCCGCGCCGGCTTCGGTCCCGGTGGTGGAGGAGCCGGCTCGGGCGAGATCGGCACGGGGCGCTACGGCACGATCGGCGCGGGCAACGGCACGGGCTATGGCGTGGGTGGCGGGCGCGGTGGGATGCGCGGTCGCACGGCCCTCGTCCCGACCATCACCCTCGAGACCCCGGCCGTCGACGGCTCGCTCGATCGCGCGATCATCCGCCGGTACATCCGGCGGAACACCCAGAAGATCCAGTACTGCTACGAGAAGCAGCTGCTGGTGACCTCCACCCTCACCGGCACGGTGACGACGCAGTTCACGATCCTGCCGGACGGCACCGTCGGTGCGTCGACCGCCGCCGGCCTCGACCCGACGGTGGCGGCGTGCATCGCGGGCGTGATCAAGGAGATCGCGTTTCCGAGGCCCACCTCGGGGGCCGTGCGCGTGAGCTACCCGTTCACGTTCCGGCGCCTGGAGAGCTCCGACCCAGCCCCGGACCCGACGCCCGCGCGCGCCGCGCCGCCCGAGCCAGAACCTGCGTCCGAACCTGATCGCGGGCCACCGCTGACCGGCAAGCTCGCCGACGTGATGCAGGCGCTCGCCCAGCACGACGTCGACAAGGCGTACGCGGTCGCCCGCGCGTGGCACGACGAGGCGCCCGGTGACGTGCTCGCGTTGATCGCGCTGGGCGAGGCGCTCGAAGCCAGGCGCGACCTGCCGACCGCGGCCCGCATCTACGGATCGATCATCGACCTGTACTCGACCCGCGCGGACTTTCGCCGCTTCGCGGGGGAGCGCCTCGAACGCCTGGGCCCGCCGTATCGCAAGCTCGTGATCGACACCTATCGTCGCGCCGTCGCCGATCGCAAGGATCACGTCACCGGGCATCGCCTGCTCGCGTACGCGCTGCTCCGCGACGGCGACCACGCCGGTGCGTTCGCCGCGATCCTCGCCGGGATCGACGAGAAGTATCCCGACGATCGGTTCTCGGGTGCGGCGCGCGTGCTGCGCGAGGACGCCGGCATGATCGCCGCCGCGTACCTGGCGAACGGCGGCACGCGCGACGACGTGCTCAAGCAGCTCCCGGCGCACGGCGCCACGCTCGCGACCACGCCCTCGACCCGCTTCGTCATGTACTGGGAGACCGACGCCAACGACGTCGACTTCCACATCCGCGATCGCCGCGGTGGTCACGCGTGGTACTCGAGCATGACGCTACCCTCGGGGGGTGAGCTCTACGCCGACATCACGACCGGGTATGGCCGGAGTGCTTCGCGATCGAGGGCAAGCCGTCGGCGGCGCCCTACAAGCTCTCGATCAACTACTACTCGCAGGGCCCCATGGGCTACGGCATGGGGCTGCTCCAGATCCAGCGCTTCGACGGCACGAAGCTGACGTTCGAGGATCGGCCGTACGTGATCATGACCGACCACGCGTTCGTCGATCTCGGCACGTTCAGCCCGTAGCGAGGTCGCGCGGCGAGGCGACGTCAGCCGACCGGCGGCAGATCCCGTACCGCGCGAGCCGGGCGAGCACGCCGTCGAGCGTCCGCGCGACGATCGCGGACCAGCGCGCGGCCGCCATCCAGCCGAGCCCGGACGCCGGGGCACCGTCGGGCGGGACGTCGGTCAGCGGCGCGAGCGCGGCGAGGTCGAGGGCGAGCAGGTCGCCGAGGCGCTGCCGTTCGCCGGCGGACAGCCGCGGCGCGATCCAGTCGAGGTACGCCCACGCGAAGCGCGCGTGCGCGGCCTCGTCGCGCACGATCCGCATCAGCACGGCGCGCGCGAGCGGCTGCGTGGTCGCGCGCAGGTTGCCGGCGAGCAGGCGCAGCGACATCGCCTCGCCGAGGCAGAACACGCGGACCACCAGCGCGGTCGCGCGCTCGAGCGGCAACAGGCCGGGATGGAGCGGCAGCTCGAGCGCGCCAGGCTCGAACGGGATCCCGACGGCGCCGCCGCAGCGCCGGGCCACGCCGGCGCACAGCTCGACGTGCACGAGCTCCTGCGCCGGAAACGCACACGCCCGCCGCCACAGCTCGGGTGGGACCTGCGCGCGGCCGAGCGCCGCGACGACCTCCGCCATCGCGATCGCCGACGCGTGCTCGGAAAACGCGTTGTGACTCCAGAACCGGCGCGCGGCGGCGCATGCGTCGGGTGCGAGGGTCGCGGGGTCGAGGCTCGCCCACGGCAGCTCGGGGTACCGCGCCTCGACGTCGCCGACGAACGCGAGCGAGAACACGTTCATCGCCGCAGCACGAGCGCGAGCACGAGCGCGACGACGACGACCGCGACGACGACGACCGCGGCGACCACGCGCGGCCACGCCGGACGTGGCGTGGCCACGACGATCGGCGGCGAAGCCGAGATGATGGCCCGCGGTATGGTCGGAGGGGCATAGACGAAGTCGCGCGGCGGCGGTGGAGGGCTCCAGTTCGTCGGCATCGGGATGTTGGTCGGCATCGGCGGCGCGGGTGGGCCCACGGGAGCCGGACGCGTCGAGGTCGCCACCCGCTGCGCTGGCGACAGCCCCGCGAGCGTGGCACGGCACTGGCTCGCGAGCTCGACCGCGCTGGCGACCTCGACCGTCGCGAGCGCGGCGAGCGGCGCGATCGGATCCCGCTCGTTCAGCTCGCGGAGCAGCGCGCGACCCGCCGCGACGTCGTCGGCCGCGGTGCCGGGCGACGCGCCGAGCGCGAGCTGCGGGTTCGACAGCTTGACCGCGTCGACGTCGGTGTCGTCGCTGGCGCGCGGGTGGCCGACGAGCACGGCCGCCGTGGTGAGCGCGCCGTGGGTGAGCTGCTGCGCGTGGAGCGCGGCGAGGCCGTCGCACACCGCGGCGAGGATGGCGAGGATCCGCGCGGCCGCGATCGGCCCCGCGCGCAGCTCGTCGGCGAGCGAGAAGCCACCCCCCTCGCTGACGACGAACGCGGTGCCGTCGTGCACGCCGACGTCGATCACGCGCGCGAGCTGCGGGTGGACGAGCGCCTGCAAGCGCGCGAACGCGGCCGCGTCGCGCACGGGCGGCTCGAGCAGCATCGTGATGGTCACCGGCGTGCCACCGCGCTGGTCGGTGCCGTCGTACGCCAGCCGCGCGCCCGGGATCGACGCGCCGACCTCGTAGCGGTCGGCGACCACCGCGCCCTGGAGCCGGAACACCATCGGCGTCGCCATCGCGCCTACGGTATCCTGGTTTTCGGTGCCGCCCTCGCGGGTCAGTGACCGCCGAACGACTGCGTGTGGAACGACAGGTACGCGCCCGCGTTCCAGTCGCCGTGCTGGGTGAGGTTCGCGCCGAGCTGCGCGCCGAGCGTGACGAACGGCGTCATCCAGTACTCGGCGCGGGCGCGAGGCTCGGCGACGCCGATCGTGGTCGCCGCGCTCCACTCGGTGCCGTGACCCTTGAAGTTGTACAGCACGGTGCGCACGCCACCCGCGAGCTCGACGCCGAACGCGGCGCGGCCGTTGCGCGCCATCGCGCCGACGACGCCGTAGCCACCCAGGACGGTCGCGCTGCGGACGTCCATCGTGGGCAACCGGGCCGACGTCGCGGTGATCGACGGCGGGGTGACGAGGCTGCCGATCTCGCCCTCGGCGCCGACGTAGATGCCGTGGACGTCGACGAGGAAGCGGAACTGCGACAGCAGCGCGTTGTCGGCGCCGCCGCCGCCGACGACGGAGTACCCGCCGTCGCCCTGCAGCGTGGTCATGGCCCCGACGGGATCGGCGAACCGCCGCGACCGCATGCCGAGCTCGAACGACATCGCCGGGAGGTCGAGCGCGCGGCCCCACGCGCCGTAGCCGGTCGGGCCGTAGCCGACGACGCCGGACGTCGCGCAGCAATCGGCCGCGCCGCCACCCGTGTAGACGCCGCCGCCATCGACGACGACCACGCCGTCGCCGCCCTCGCCGCCGTCGCCATCCCCGGAGTGGCGGTGGTCACGGATGGTGGGGCCCTTGGCATCGTCCCGGTGATCGCGGATGGTGCCGCCGAACGAGCCCCAGTGATCCCCGGTGTGGCCGCCGCCGGTGGTCTGCCGGGCGGTGTTCGACGCACCCGCGCCGGACGATCGCGTGCCGCTGCCGGCGTAGGACGCGCCCGATGCGTGCGAGGACCCGGAGCTCGCGTGCGAGCTGCCCGACGACGAGCCCGACGACGAGCCCGACGACCGCGAGCTGCCGCTGGAGGACGACGACCGCGAGCTGCCGCTCGACGACGACGACGACGACGACGACGACGACGACGAGCCCGACGACGACGAGCTGGACGAATGAGAGCTCCCACCTCCACCTCCCCCACGACCGGCCGAGGCCACGAGCGGAGCAGCGGTCAACACGAGCACGGTCGCGAGGCGAAGCATCGGCAGAGAGCAAAGCAAGCCGCGCGCCGGGTCAGGGAGTCGACATTCCTGGTACTTGGCGCACCGGGCCTGGTCGAACCCTGACGCTGTGACGCAACACCGTGGTCAGCGAGCAACGGGGTAGGATGCCGCTCCCGTGCGAAGAGCGTTGCTACTGACCATCGCCGCGATCCCCGCGATCCCCGGCCTCGCCCGCGCCGACGAGATCCCGACGATCACGATCACCGAGGCCGGCCCCGACCAGGAGGTGCCGGTCGGCAGGAGCTTCGACGTCGCGGGCGCCGCGGCGGGCGCGACCCTCGCCGCGCAGGTCGTGGTCGTCCGCAAGGGCGAGTCACGCCTGCTCGGGAGCGACGGGCCCGACTGCGCGACCCTGCAGCGCCAGCTGCGGATCGACGCGACCGCGCGCTCCGCGGCCGACGACGGCGACGACGATGCCGACATGCCCGCGGCGCCGGTCGACCTGCCGACGCTGCGGGTCGGCCGACATCGCGCGTTCGAGCTGTTCGACCGCGCCGAGGTCGGGGTGCGCGACGCGCAGGTCCTGGTGTCGACGCCGTGGCGCCGGACGTCGGACACCGAGCGGCAGTATCGCGTGCCGATCCCCGGCGACCGATCGTTCTTCGCGACCGGCTACGGGTTCTGCCTGTTCGTCGTCACCAGCGACCACGCGCAGCTCGCCGACGATCACGCGATCACCGACGCGATCGACGGGCTCGGCAAGAAGCTCGTCGACTGCGCCGATCAGGCGTCGTGCGACGAGGACGCGCTCGACGAGTACGAGACGCGGTTCGCGCGCATCCTGGCGCGCGCGCGCGGGCCGGTGAACGGCGGCAACCTGCTCGCGGCCCGGCTCAAGGAGGCCGCGCGCGTCGAGCTGGGCACCGCGACCGGGCTCGTCGAGGCGCGCGATCGGTTCGACGACCAGTGGCACGCCAACGCCAGCGTGATGCAGCCGGCGACCAACCCGCCGGTGTGGCTCGATCCCGCGCGCGACGCGTTCGCCCGCGCGCTGACCGCGCTGCTCGCGCGCTCGGCCGCGCTCTTGCCGCAGGTCACCACCAAGGGCGTGACCCTGTACACGACCGACGGCAAGCTGCCCGTCGGCGCCATCCAGCTCCTCGACGACGGGCGGACGATCCGCGTCGCGTCGTCGCCGGCGCCCGGCGGCAACAGCCGCGTGCTGGACACGACGACCGACGCGCTGCAGGTCGCCGACGGGATCGCGGTGTTCGACCTCGTCCAGCTCGGGCTCGGCAAGCTGCGCGTCGACCAGGGATCGCAGGCGACCTACCTGACGTTCGAGCAGATCGGCCAGCGCATCGCGTCGCTCGGGCTCGACGACTGGACCGCCGACGACGCCGCGTTCCTC
>JAPLLF010000383.1 GCA_026387715.1 Pseudomonadota bacterium | reverse complement strand
GGCCGCGCGCCGCCCGGCCGCCGAGGGGGATGTAGGCCGCCCCGCAGGCCGCGGCCAGGAGCAACCAGACCACGCCGACCGGGTCGGCGCCGGGGCCGCCGAGCAGCCGGATGATCCGGACGCCGTTGGCCAGGCTGAGCTCGTAGGCCTGACCCAGGCGCGCGAGCGCGAGCTCCTTGACCCGGTAGGTGAAACGTAGGGTGCCTGCGCGCAACGGCTCCGCAGGGGTCAGCTCGAGAGCGGGCGAGTGCACGTAGAGGTAGCGAGCCACGGCGCCCATGCCCTCAGCGACCGTCTGGGAGTTCCGGGCGATCACCGCGACCGACCGCTCGACCGCGCAGAACGCGCCGTGGTCGCGGATGGCGATGACGGACGTGTCGACCCAGGCCTGGCGCGGCGGCGTCGACGTCGACGCCTGGCAGGCGATCGGTCCGGGCGGCCCCGCGGAGGTGGGCGAGCTGGTCGCCGACCTCATCCTTGCCCCGGAGGACGATCCCATGGCGGACGAGCCCGAGGTCGCCGCGTGGATCGGCCTGCACCGTCACGACGCGAGCCGCGCGGCCGAGCCCGGCGGCGGCGCGCCGACCGACATGCCCCTCGACGCGCCGTCGCACGCGTTCTGCAAGATCGAGGAGGCGATCGCGTGGGCGCAGCTCCCGATGGAGGCCGGACAGTGCGCCGTCGAGCTCGGCGCCGCGCCGGGCGGGGCCGTGCTCGCGCTCGCGCGCCGCGGCCTCGACGTCGTCGCCGTCGATCTCGGCGATCTCGCGGCGCAGGTCCTCGCGTCGCCGGGCGTCACCCACCTCGCGAAGAAGGTCGGCTCGCTCGGCCGGGCCGACCTCCCGGCGCGGGTCGACTGGCTGCTCGTCGACATGAACCTCGCGCCGCAGGTCGTGCTCCACGAGATCGCGCACCTCCTGCCGGGCCTCGTACCGACGCTGCGCGGGGCCGTGTTCACGCTCAAGCTCCCCGACTGGGCCGTCGTCGACGAGCTGCCTCGGCTCGTCGCGCAGATCGCCGCGTTCGGCTTGCCCGACGTCCGCCTGCGCCACCTGCCGTCGAACCGTCGCGAGGTCTGCTGCGTCGCGCGCCCTGCCCGCTGAGGTTCAGGGCGTCGATGGCGCGCGCATGCGCGCGATCCACGTCGCCAGCTCGTCCGGCAGCGGCGACTCCCAGCGCACGCGCTCGCGGGTGCGCGGGTGCGTGAAGCCGAGCACCGCGGCGTGCAGCGCGAGGCGCGGGGCGCGCGGCAGGAACGTGCGGATCGTCTCGCCGCCGTGCTGGGCATCGCCGGCGAGCGGGTGTCCGAGCCCCGCGAGGTGGATGCGGATCTGGTGCGTGCGGCCGGTCTCGAGGCGCGCGCCGATCAGCGTGGCGCCGACGAGCGCCTCGATCGGCGTGACGTGGGTGATCGCGTGGCGACCGTCGATCGGCCGGTCGATGGTCTGCGCCACGACCTCGCCGATCGCGACCGCGCGGTACTCGCGCTCGACGATGTGCTCCTTGAACGCGTCGCCGAGGATCTTGTTGGCGTCGCGCGTGCGGGCGAACACGAGCAACCCGCTCGTCGGCAGGTCGATGCGGTGGACGAGGTAGACCTCGCCGAACTGGCGCTTGAGCTGATCGAGCAGGTCGCCGCGATCGCTCTCCGGGGTCGGCGCGGTGACGAGCCCCGCGGGCTTGTCGACGACGATCACGTCGGCGTCGGTGTGCACGATCGTCGGCGCGAGCGGCGTGGTCGCGACGCGCTCGAGCGCGCCGCCGACGTTGACCTCGATCGCCTGGCCGGGCCGCACGATCCGGCCGGCGACCTTCACGCGGGCGCGATCGACGAACACGCCGCCGAGATCGATCACCGCGCGGGCCTTGCGTCGCGACAGGCCCGTCACGTGACGCGGGATGACCTGATCGAGGCGGAGGTCGATCTCGTCGGCGGCGACGACGAACTTCACGGTCGGGTTGGCCATCAGGGCTCTCCTGTCCAGCGCGCGCGCCCCACGACGTCGACGATCGCGTCGGCGAGCGCGTCGGGGACCTCTTCCTGGAGGAAGTGGCCGGCCTGCGTGCGGGTGACCGTCGCATCCGGGCGCACGCGCTCGAGGTGGTTGATCACGCGGCCGAGGATCGGATCGCGCATCCCCCCCCACACCCGCGCGATCGGCACCTGCGGGGTCGCGAACACGTCGTGGCTGGCGCGCAGCCCCGGGATCGACGGGTGGGTCTGGCTGTTCGGCACCATCCGGGCGAGCGCGAGCGGCGCGGCGCGATCCGCGTACGCGCGCAGCGGCCAGCGGTAGGCGCGGGCGATCGGGCCGCGGATGCTCGCGCGATCTCCTTGCGACAGGTGCAGCAGGCCGAGCGGGAAGCCGAGCCGGCGAAACAGCACGTCGCTCGCGATCGGAAGCTGCGCGAGGCGATGAAACAGCGTCGGCTTGAACGTCGCGGCGGGTGGGCTCACGGCGGTGTTGCCGAGCACGATGCCGCGCAGGCGCGCGCGGCGCGGCGAAGCGGCGCACAGCCCGATCGGACCACCCCAGTCCTGCGCCACGACGACGAACGGCCCCGGCACCAGCGCGTCGAGCAACCCGCCGAGCCACGCGGCGTGGTGCTCGATCGTGTGCGCCGGGAGCGCGGTCGGCTTCGACGATCGCCCCAGGCCGATCAGATCGGGCACGACGAGGCGCAACGACGGGTCCCGGGTCTGCAACATCCCGACGACCTTGCGCCACAGGAACCCCCACGTCGGGTTGCCGTGGACGAGCACGATCGTGCGGGCCGCGTCTTGGGGCCCCCACACGAGTGCGCTCATCCGCTCCACCCCGACACGGACCTCGTGCGATCTCGATCCGGGTGGGAGCTGCTCCGCGATCCACGCGGGGAGACGACTCACGCGTTCCTAGTAGTCTTCGTCGTCACGAACGCGCCGCTTCTTGCCACCAGCATCGCCGGCAGCCTCGCGTCGCTCACGCTCTTTCTCACGCTTCCGGCGCTCGCCCTGGCTGATCGGCGGACCCGAGGGGCCGCTGCGGAAGCCACCGCCGCCGCCGCCGGGAGGCCGCGGCGCACCGAACCCACCGCTGGGCGGACCGCCGAAGCCGCCGCCACTGGGCGGGCCGCTCGGACGTGGGCTGTAGCCACCACCCTCACCAGGGCCGCTGGGACGCGGACTGTAGCCGCCACCAGCCGGACGCGGACCACCCGGCCCACGCGCATCGCGCTCGCGGGCTTCGTTGATTCGCAGCATTCGGCCGTCGAGGTTCTGACCGTCGAGCTCCGCCAGTGCTTGCTTGGCACCCTCGTCGGTTGCCATCTCCACGAACGCGAAACCTCGGGGACGCCCGGTCTCGCGATCCATGATGATGGACACGCTCAGCACCTCACGACCGTTGGCTCCGAATGCTTCTTTGAGGGACAGTTCGGTCGTGTTGTAGTTCAGGTTGCCCACATAGAGCTTCGTTCCCACGGACGTTTCTCCTCGACGTTTCGCTTGGGTTATCGGACGAGCGAGCGGACGAACTCCGATCGCCTGGCAACGCTACCACAGGTGTTTGATGGTCCGGTCACGCGGAATGGCGTGGAACCCTCCGAAGCGGGTCTTTCAAGAGCGGTTCGTTCGCCAGCGGGGAACGTTTTTGAAGCGATTTGTCTTGGCGGGAGGTGGTGGCCGTGGATCTGAGCCGGCTGCTCGAACAACGACATCGATGCCGCCGGGCGCGCGCGGCGACGGTCGTCCGGCGTATCTTCGCGGTACGCGGATGGGGCCACTTCCATACCCACATCGGGCGACGTTCCTCGCCGCACAGTTCGACGCCGCGATCGATCCGGACCTCGCGCCGATCCTCGCCCGCCTCCTCGGGGTGATCGTGTTCGATCACCTCGTGCACCACCGCGTCGTGACGCTCGGTGACGACGACGAGCGGGTCACCGACGCGCAGGGCCGAATGCTCGACGCGGCGCATCCACAGATCGAGGACAGCGTCGACTGGCTGTTTCGCATCGGTCGGCGCCACGAGATCCTGTGGTTCGCGCTCGAGGGCGAGAACCCCGAGACCGGCGACGTCCCGCTCGTGCTCCACGCGCGTCGCCCCGACGGCTCGCACCCCACCTGGTCGGCGCGGACCGGCACGTCGTTCGGGCAGCAGCTCTCGCAGTGCGTCGCGCAGTGGCTGACCGAGCGCCGGCTGCCGCAGGTCGCGCCGTTTGCGGACCTCGGGTTCGCCACGCTCCGCGCCGCCGCCGCGCAGCTCGTGAAGGTCGACACGTCGATCCTCCAGTACGGCAACCACGGCAAGGTGCCATCCGCGTGGCTCGTGCCGCCGCCGCACCTCGCGGTCCCCTATCTGCGCGTGCTCGTCGAGCTCACCCACGACAGCAGCTTCGACGACCAGGTGCTCGCGCTCGATCCAGGCAACCCGGTCGCGCGGCGCAATCGCTACGTGACCGGCCTCGGGCTCAACACGATCGAGCGTCGCGCGATCCTCCCGGTGATCGAGGACGCGCCGATGTACGCCAAGCCGCACCTGTCCGTGTGGGGTGAGCCGTTCGCCAGCGATCGCCCGCTCGAGGGCATGGGCGTGCGTCACCAGGGCATCGCCGCGAGCCTGATGCCGGCGAACCCGTACGCCTGCCACAACTACTCGCTGCAGCTCGCCGACGCGGCGCGGCGCGAGGAGAGCTTTCGGTGGGCGGATCGGGCGACGGTAGCGGCGCCGCATTTCGGCGCGGCGCACCTCGATTGCGTGCGCCGGCTCCGTCAGGTCGGCCGCCCCGGGCAGGCCTTCGCCGAGGCGCAGTATCGCTGTCGCGAGATCCTCGATCGCGCGGCGGCAGGCAAGCTGTCGGCCAACGACTGGCAGGCGCCGCACCACGCCGCGCTGCTCATCGCGTTCACCTACCTCGACATCGGCCGCCTGCCGGAGGCGATCGAGCTCGCCGAGGCCGCGATGACGAAGGTCCCCGCCGACGCGCCGACGCAGGAGGCGTTCGCGTGGGCCAGGAAGCGGATCGCCCACTGGAAGACCGACGCGGGGCTGCTCGCGCGCGCGTACGCGTGGGAGAGCCATCACCGCAGCGATCCGGGGCGCGTGCTCGTCGGGCTGACCCGGGGGCGGCTCACCGACGAGGAGGACGCGATGATGTTGATCGACGCGCTCGTCACTCTCGGGCGCGACGATCAGGCGGAGATCGCGTACTGGCAGTGCGCCGGGCTCGACGGGCAGGGCATCCTCGGCGACGGCAAGGCCCGTCTGTCCGCGGCCAAGGCGCTGATCCTCGGCGGCGATCTCGGCGAGGCCCTCGAGCAGATCCAGATCGTGCAGGCGCGCCGCAGCCAGTCGCGCCTCGAGGCCGAGATCAACCGCCTGCTTCGGCTCGCGGCGATCCGGGCGCCGGCCGAGTGGGATCGCGTGCTCGAGCGACGTCTCGAGGTCGGCGCGCCACGGCTCGCGCGATCCGCGGCGCGCGATCTCGCCGACTTCGTCCCGCACATGGACACGGCGATCGTGCGGCAGGCGCTCGGCGAGCGCGCCCGGCTCGCGCTCGATCCGGTGGCGATCGCCGACCTCATCGCGGCCGTGCCGGAAGCCCAGGCGACGGCCGCGACGATCCTCGCGCGCCTCGCGTACCCCAAGGACGACTCGCTGCGCGCGGCCGACATCCTCGCGCAGGAGTGGTGGACCGTGCTCGTGCCACCCGCGCGCGATCGCGAGGCGCACGCGGCGGGCGCGATGCTCGCGCTCGGGGTCTCGCTCGCGAACTACCTGGTCGCGACCTCGGGCCCGCCGACGCCGATCGCCGGCGCCTACCGCCACATCGCGACCGAGGCGCTGCACCTCGTGCGGCGCTCGCGCTACCAGATCGACAGCACGGCGACGATCGCGCTGCTCCGGGTCGTCGAGGGCTTCGCGGCCGCACCCGAGTGGCTGCTCGACACCTGGCTGCTCCGGATCGAGCGCGCGCTCGACCTCGAGGCCGAGCACGGCGCGTTCCTCGACGGCATGCTGGTCGGGATGCCGACCGTGCAGCGCCTGCTGCGCGGCGACGAGCGGATCGGCTGGGAGCTGCGCCTCGCCCACGATCTCGCGGTCGATCCCTCCCAGTACGAGCCGGCCGCGATGCTGTTCGAGCGCTGCGCGCGCGCGACGGAGGCCGGCGGCGTGGCGCTGGCCTGGTCGAGCGCGGCGGTCGCCGGGGCGCCCGCCAGCGCGCAGCTCGACGTGCACTGGCTCGCCGCGACCGCGAACCCGACGAGCGTCGGGGCGCCGTGGCTGCGCGTCGCGCAGGGCCTGTTCGACGCGGGTCGGTCGGGCGATGGCTTCGCCGCGGCGTGTCGGGGCGTCGCGGCCACGCAGACGCGCGATCGCAAGGCGGCGATCGCGGCGCTCGCGCCGAGCTGGAAGTCCGCCGCGAACGCGACGCCGCTCGACGACGCGCAGGCATTCGATGCCGGCCTCGCCGCCGCTTCGGAGGGCAACCTCCCGCTCGCGGTGCAGCACCTCCGATGGGCCGCGGCGTGCGATCCGGGCAACGCCAAGCGGGCCCAGGGCCTGGCCGTCGCGCTCGCCCGGCTGGGGCACGGGTTCGAGGCGATCCGCGTGCTCGCGCAGCACGAGCGGACCGACGCGCCGCGGCTGATCGGCCGCGCGTTGCTCGACGCCGGTCGCCACGTCGACGCGACGCTCATGCTCCGCTACGCGTCGCGGCGGTTTCGCAGCGCCGACGACTGGGAGTCGCTCGCGTTCGCGGCGAGCCGCGCCGACAACGACGCGGTGTGCGCCCAGGCGGGTCGCAAGGCGCTCGCGCTCGGCGCGAAGTCGCCGGCGCTGATCGCGGCGCTCGCGACGGCGCTCTACCACCTCGGCGAGTTCGGCGACTGCGAGACCGTGGCGAAGCAGCTGATCGCGGATGGCGCCGCGCCCGAGGCGCGCATCGTCGGTCTCCACGCGATGGCGCGCGCGCTCGCGGGGCAGGGCCGCCACGTCGACGCGCACCCGTACGCCAGGGCGACCGCCGAGCTCGGGCCCGACGACGCGCTCGCCGCCGAGCTGGCCGAGACGATGGATCGCATCGTCGCGCAGCTCGAGCCGCCGATCCGCCCGAGCGCCGAGCACTCGATGGAGCGCCGCGCCTACGACGATCTCGAGGCCGGCACGTTCGACTCGCTCGTGACCGCGATCACGTCGCCGTCGTGGGGCATCACCCGCGTGGCGCTCGCCGCGTGCGAGTTCCGCCGGGCCGACGAGGGCGGCCTCGCGATCGCGCCACGCGCGCTCGACGCGGCGGTCGCGATCCTCGGGCGCACCGAGGGGACGACCAACCCCGACGCCGTGCTCGCGCGCATCCGCGCCCTCAAGGTGCGCGACAACGCGTTCATCCAGATCGATCCGCCGCCGCCGCTCGGGACGCGCGCCACGCCCGAGGAGTTCGAGCGGGCGTTCACCGACCGCGATCGCCGCCCGCATCGGCCGAGCGCGATCCATTCGTTCGCACGCTGATCCGCGCGCTGATCAGCGGTCGCGCAGGTCGGCGACCGTGTGCGGGTACGGCAGTCGATCGTGGAACGGCAGCTGGTAGCTCTGGTGGAGGCCCCGCCAGCGACACATGCCGTCGGCATGCGCGTCGAACGTGACCCGCACGAGGCGCGTCGGTGGATCGTAGTCGAGGCGCACGATCGACGCGGGCGGCGTCGGGGTGGTCGCACGGCAGTAGTCGCGGACGAACCCGGGCGAGGCGAGCTCGGGTGGCGACCAGCGCGCCCCGCCCTCCTCGAACCAGATGCGCCCGCTCGCCGGCAGGAACGTGAAGGCGAGGCCCGAGCCGGGCACCGTCCAGTGCTCCCTCGTCGCGTCGGACGCCCCCTGGATCGCCGGGAGCATCGACTGCCAGCGCCCGTGGGCCAGGTACGCGTTCGCGGCGGCCTCGAGCCGTCGGTCGCCGTCGGGCTCCTGGGGCGCCTCGTTCCCCTCGGTGTGCGTGCCGAGGGGATCGAACACCTCGAACGCGAGCAGCCCGTGCTGCTCCTCGTTCTCGAAGCCGGCGACGAGCTGGGACGCGCGGTTGACGAGCGGCGCGCGCGCCGTCCTCGCGAGCACGGGCCCGCGGGGATCGAGCGGCGAGGGTGCCGGTGTGCACGCCGCCAGCACGCCGACGAGCATCATCACCCTCTTCACGCGGCCACCGCCCGCCACGCCATCTCGAAGAACACGCCGGCGAACCACAGGAAGCCGTTCTCGAGCTGGGGCCACACGGCCTCCTTCGCGTCGGGGTCGATCCACGAACACGTGAAGCTCGCCTTGGCGTTCGCGTGGCGGTCGACCTCGAGCTCGAACGTGCCGTGGACGAGCGTCGCCAGGTGCGCGAGCCTCGGGTCTGACCCCGCGACGAACTCGAACGGCAGGGCCGCGCGCATCGGTTGGTGCGAGGTCCCCTCGGTGCCGGTGGCCTGGAAGTAGCTCGTGAACGTCGACGGCTTCGTGCCCTTCGCCTCGCGGATCGCCTGGCGCAGGTCGCCGATCGCGTTGACCGCCATGTTCTCGACCACCGGGTCGGGGCACGTGCCGTAGCTCGCCGCCTTGCACGTGAGCGCGCTGACCTCCGGATGGCCGATCGGAGGCATGGTGTGGATCGCGGTGCCGCGCGGGCTGTGCGCGGGGTGTGGGATCTTGATGTCTCGGTCGTCGTGGATCGACATGCCGGGAGCCTTCGACCGCAACTTCGAACGGTTGCGGTCGAAGCGTGCCCCATGCTCGCTCCCTTCCGAAATCCTCTCGAGATCGTCGACGCTCGCCTCACCTGGGCCCACGCCCTCCTGACCGGCGGCGCGGCCGACGCTCTCCGCGCCGACCTCCGCGCGCGGGTCGCCCTCCGCGCCCCCAGCGCCACGCCGATGGGGCGGCTGCGGACCACGTTCGACCTGGACGACACCCAGGAGGATGCCCTGTGGCTGCTCGCCGCCTGCGAGCTCGCGCCGTCGTTGCCCACCCCGGGCGTCGCGATCGTCGAGCGGCTGACCGGCGTGATCGGGACTGGCCTGCGCCGGCTCGCCGCGGTCGGCCTCGTCGAGCTCGACCTCGATCCGCGCGTGCCGCTCCATCGCCGCGCGATCCGGATCGACGATCGAGCGCTCGAGCTCCTGCGCGGCGAGCTCGCGGAGGATCCGCAGCTCGTGGGCCTCGCGCGGCTCGTCGTCCACGGCGACGGGACCTTCGAGAGTCACGACGACCACGACGCCCGAAACACCCTCGTCGTCGCGCTGGGGCCCACGATGGCCGATCGGGAAGGCGCGCTCCGGGCGCGCGCGCCCCGGACGCTGGAGGTGCGCTGCGGCAAGCTCGCGGACGACGGCGACACGCTGACCCGTCAACTCCGCGCGCTGGTGCGCGAGGCCGCGCTGGCGGAGGCGACGCTGCTGTTCGCGAACGCCGATCAGGTGCTCGCGCGCGTCGAGCTCGACCGCGTCGTGCTCGCGCACGTCCGAGGTCCGGTGCTGGCGAGCGTCGAACAGCTGCCGGAGCTCGGTGGCGTCGAGCGTGCGATCGAGGTGCATGCGGTCGCGGCGCCCGACCTCGTGCAGCGCCGCGCGCAGTGGCGCGCGCAGCTGCCCGCCGCGACCTCCGAGGTCGTCGACGCGTGTGCCGAGCGCTACCGCCTGCCGGTCGACCTGCTGGCGAGCGTCGGGCGCGGGCTCGTCGCACCGGCGCTCGCGGACATCCAGCACGCGCTGCGCGCTCGGCTCGATCGGTCGCTCGCCGGCGTCGCGCGACGCGTCGCGTGGACGCAGGCGTGGGCCGATCTCGTGTTGCCCGAAGATCAGCTCGAGCTGGTGCGCGAGCTGGTCGCGCGGGTGCGCCATCGTCAGACCGTCCTGCGCGACTGGGGGTTCGCGGCGAAGGTCGGCAAGGGCACCGGGCACAGCGCGCTGTTCTCGGGACCGCCGGGCACGGGCAAGACGATGGTCGCCGGCCTGATCGCGCGCGAGCTCGGCCTCGACCTCTATCAGGTCGACCTGTCGAAGGTCGTGTCGAAGTACATCGGCGAGACCGAGAAGCAGCTGGGCGCGCTGTTCGATGCGGCCGAGCACGGCCAGGCGATCCTCTTGTTCGACGAGGCCGACGCGCTGTTCGGCAAGCGCACGGAGGTGAAGTCGAGCACCGACCGCTACGCGAACCTCGAGACCAACTACCTGTTGCAGCGCCTCGAGGCGTTCGAGGGCATCTGCCTGCTCACGACGAACCACGAGGCGGCGATCGACCCCGCGTTCCTGCGCCGGCTGTCCCTCCACGTGCGCGTGCCGATGCCCGACGAGGAGCATCGCGAGGCGCTGTGGCGCGCGATGATCCCACCCGCGGCGGCGACCGCCGGCGACCTCGACTTCACGGAGCTCGCGAACGAGCTCGCGATGAGCGGCGGCTACATCAAGAACGCCGCGGTGCGCGCCGCGTACCTCGCGGCCGCCGACGGGGGGCCGATCTCGATGGCCCACTTCGAGCGGGCTGCCCGCGCGGAATACGAGGCGATGGGCAAGGTTGCCTATCGGCGTGCTGCCTGACTCGGCGCGCTATGCGAGACGCCTTGACGTGGAGGATCTCGTTCGCACGATGGAAGGCTCATGGAGTTCCTCATCGAGGTGCTGCTCGAGTTCTTCGGGGAGCTCGTCGGGATCATCGTCTTCGAAGGTGGCTGGCGCCTGCTGGCCACGATCGGACGTGGGGTGCGCGCGCTCGCGCGGCTGGTCGCGTCGCCGATCCCGCGCGCCATCGCGCGCTACCGGCGGTCACGCGTTCAGGCAGCCTCGAACGTCCACGCCTTGACGACGGTCGCACGCGCGGCGAGCTCCTCGAGCACGCCGATCATCCCGGGCTGAGCCGCGATCGCGGTCCACGCCGCGAGCGAGGGCGCGGTGATCACGATCGACAGATCCCAGCGCGCGGCGCTGTCGTCGGCGGGCGTGCCGACCACCGCGTCGGCGCCGGCGGTGCGCAGCTGGACGCGCAGCATGTGGGCGAGCTCGGTGCGCGTCTCGACCTCGCCGTCGAGGAGCTTCACGAAGCAGAAGCGCTGGATCATGTCGGGTCGATGGTAGCGAGCAGGTAGGTCGGCGCAAGCGCGCGTGGCGCGTCGTCGCTCCACCGCGACACACCCTCGACGAGCGCGCACGCGATCCCGGCGGCGCGCGCCCCGGCGATGTCGGTCTCGAGCTGGTCGCCGATCGCGCACACCCGATCGAGCGGCACGCCGAGGTGGCGCGCCGCCTCGACGAAGATCCGCGGGACCGGCTTGCCGAGGTGGACGAACGCGAGCGGCGCGGTCGGGAACCGGCGCGCGAGCGCGTGCTCGATCACGAGCGCGATCGAGCCGGCGGTGATCCCGAGCGCGCCGTCGCCCTTGGGGTAGATGAGGTCGGGGTTGGGCAGGATCAACACGGGCCGCCGCCCCGCGAGGATCGCGCGGACGACCGCGTTGAGCGCGAGCTCGAGCCCCTCGAGGAACGGGAACCCGGCGTCGTCGCACACGACCAGCACGTCGATCTCCACGGTCGGGGTCAGCGCGACGGGCTCGCCGCCACCCTCGGCGACGAACGCCGCGGAGTCGGGCGGCCCGAGCACCGCGGTGCGCGCGCCGGCGAGCGCGTGCTCGCGGAAGTAGGTCGGCACCAGGCTGCCCGCCGACACGACGCGGTGGCCGCCGATCGGCAGGCCGAGGTCGGCGAACCGCCGGGCGTAGGTCGCCTGCGACCGCGTACGCGTCGAGCAGCGCGCCGATCGCGATCGGCTTCGGTTCCGTCACGCGGGCGATGCTACCCGATCTGACGTGATGCTATACGTCGCCGACGATGCGGCCGTACCTCGATCTGCTCCGCCACGTCCTCGAACACGGCGAGCTCCGCGCCGATCGCACGGGCACCGGCACGATCTCGATCTTCGGCGCCCAGTCGCGCTACGACCTGCGCGACGGCTTCCCGCTGGTCACGACGAAGAAGGTCCTGTTCCCGGCGGTGGTCCGCGAGCTGATCTGGTTCTTGCGCGGCTCGACGAACATCAACGACGATCTTCACCAGCACACGCCGATCTGGGACGCGTGGGCCGACGAGACCGGCGAGCTCGGGCCGATCTACGGCTACCAGTGGCGCAACTGGGGAGGGACCGGGATCGATCAGATCAGCGAAGCGATCGAGACCATCCGGCGCGACCCGACCTCGCGCCGCAACATCGTGAGCGCGTGGAACGTCGCCGACCTCCCGAAGATGAAGCTGCCGCCGTGCCATGCGTTCTTCCAGTTCTACGTGGGGCAGGACGCGGGCAAGCCGGCGTGGCTCGACTGCCAGCTCTACCAGCGGTCCGCGGACCTCGCGCTGGGCGTGCCGTTCAACATCGCGAGCTACGCGCTGCTCACCGCGATGATCGCGCAGGAGACCGGCCTCGTCGCGCGCCACCTCGTGCACACGCTCGGCGACGCGCACATCTACGCCAACCACGTCGACGGTGTGAAGCTCCAGCTCGCGCGCGCGCCGTTGCCGCTGCCGCGCCTGGTGCTCGCGAACAGGCCGACCCTCGCGATGCGCTACGAGGACGTGACGCTCGAGGGCTACCAGCACCACCCGTTCATCAAGTTCGCCGTCGCCGTCTGATCAGCGGGTCAGGTCATCGAGCAGCGCGGTCACGTCCGCGGTGTCCTCGCACCGCGCGAGCGTCAGCATCTTGACGACGTCGTCGAGCCCGCGCCGATCCGCCTCGATCCGATCGGGCGCCACGGCGCCTGCCAGCGCCATCGCGGCGCGGGCCTCGGTGCTCGCCGATCGCACGAGCGCGGCGAGCTTGGCGCAGTCGGTCGCGGCGACCTTGGCGTCGTGGGTGATCCGCGAGAAGAACGTCCGTCGCGTGAGGTAGGCCTGCTCGCCAGGTGAGGGGAGGGCGTCGGGGATCACGACGGCGGTGGCGGCGGCCGCGTCGAGCGGGACCGGACGAAGGTCCCCGAGCTTGGGCGTCGTCGGTAGATCGACCACGACCGCCGCGGCCGGGCGCGGCGGTGGCTTGGCGTTGCAGTCACAGCCTGCCACGAGGGTGAGGAGGAGCAGCACGCTGACTTCGAGCGTCTGTGGAGGGCGGTGCGGTTTCGCGATAGGATGATGTGATCGCTCCCGGTTCGCGAATGGAACGTTCCAGCACCGCATGGTTTGCACCCGAAGATGTTCCAGCTTTCCTGGACTTCTGGGGCGCGTTCGAAGCCAGCTTCGTCGAGATCACGAGCGATCTCACCCCCATCGTGCTCGCGGAGATGCCGACGGTGGCCGTGGGCGTACAGCAAGGGCGGATCCGCCGCGATCAACCCGATCACTTTCGGGTCGTCGCTCAGGCCGCGCGCGAGGGGCGATGGGGGGTCGTCGAAGATCGCCTGGTCGAGCGCGGCACCGAGATGGCCGCCGCGGGGGTCAGCATCGACGAGTGGATCGATCTCGTCCTCCTGGGCCAGCGCTTCATCGCACCTCGCCTCGTGCAGGCGTTCGCGGCCGATCCGCCGAGGCTGACGCACGCGCTCGTGACCATGCATCGGTTCTACAACCAGTCGATCCGCATGGCCCGCAGGCACTACGACGAGGCCAAGCGGCGCCTCGACGACGAGCGCCAGCGCGCGCTGGATCGAAGCGAGCGGCGGTTCACCAAGTTGATCGAGACCGGCGTCGTCGGCGTGTTGTTGAGCGATACGGCTGGTCCCATCCTCGAAGCCAACGACGCGTTCCTCGAGATGCTCGGCTATACCCAGGGCGATCTCGCGGATGGCACCCTCCGCTGGGACGCGCTGACCCCGCCGGAGTGGGCGCACGTCTCCCACGCGCTGGTCCACGAGCTCGTCGCGCAGGGCTCTGCGCGCCCCATGGAAAAGGAGTACCTGCACAAGGATGGTTCGCGCGTCCCCGTGCTGGTCGGCTCGGCCATGCTCGTCCCTCCCGAATGTGTGACGGTGATCCTCGACCTGAGCGATCGTCGCAAGCTGGAGGAGCAGCTACGCCAGGCGCAGAAGATGGAGGCGATCGGGCGGCTCGCGGGCGGGATCGCGCACGACTTCAACAACCTGATCTTTGCGATGCTCGGGTACTGCAGCCTGGTGCTCGATGATCTCCCTGCGAACCACAACGCGCGGGACGACGTCGAGCAGATCCAGCTGTCGGCCACGCGGGCCGCGGCGCTCGTCCGCCAGCTCCTTGCGTTCAGTCGGCAGCAGGTGCTGTCCCCGCAGGCGATGAACCTCACGACGACCGTCGTCGAGATGCTCCAGCTGCTGCGCACGCTGGTCGGAGGTGGAGGCGGCATCGAGTTCGTGGTCAACGTTCGGCCCGTCGCCAACATCCATGCGGATCCCACCCAGCTGTCGCAGGTCATCATGAACCTGGCGATCAACGCCCGCGACGCCATGCCGAACGGAGGCAAGCTCATCATCGAGACGTCGGACGTCGAGCTCGATGGCTCCCAGCTCAAGGCCCTCGGCCTCACGCAGCCCAAGCAGGTGTTGCTGGCGATCAGCGATACGGGGGTCGGCATGGACGCCGAGACCCAAAGTCATATCTTCGAGCCGTTCTTCAGCACCAAGGGCAGTCAGGGGACGGGCCTGGGCCTGGCCACGGTGTTCGGGGTGGTTCGCCAGAGTGGTGGCGCGATCAGCGTCTACAGCGAGCCTGGTCGTGGGACGACGTTCAAGATCCACTTGCCGCAGACCGACCAGGTGGTGAAGCCCGTCGACGAGCCGAGCCTGCTCGCGACGATCGGCACGGAGACGATCTTGCTCGTCGAAGATGACCCGATCGTGCGCGCCCTGCTCGTCGAGTTGCTGGGACGTCCGGGCTATCGTGTCCTGGAGGCGGCGGATCCGGCGCGCGCGCTGGAGCTCATCGCAGATCACGATCTCCAGATCGATCTCCTGCTCACCGACGTGATGATGCCGCTCATGAACGGATACGAACTGGCCAAGCAGGCTCGGCGGCGTCGCGCTGACCTGAAGGTGATCTTCATGTCGGGCTTCAGCGAGACCAGGATCGCGGAGGAGGCGCGCGCATTCCCGCATCACTTCGTGGCGAAGCCGATCTCGAACAACGAGATCCTTCAGGTCGTGCGTCGGGTGCTGGACGACGGGGCTCCCGTCAGCCGCTCGATACGGTAGTGCACGGCGTTGTCCACGGCGTCGCACGCACCGGCCCACGTCGCGTCGACGACGAACCCGCGCGCGTCGAGATCCGGAATCACGGTGTCGCAGGCGTAGGCGCCGTCGATGCGCGTCAGATAGACCCAGCGGAGCGCGGGGTGGTCGAATGCCAGGCGGTAGATCTCGGCGCCGCCGACGACGAACGTGGTCTCCGCTTCGCCGTCCACCTCACGGACCGCAGCGAGTGCGTCGTCGAGCGAGCCCGCCGCGATGACGCCGGCGGGGACCACGAGCGGCCGGCGCGAGATCACGACGTTGGTGCGGTTGGGTAGGGGTTTGCCACCCACGCTGTCCCACGTCCGCCGACCCATCACGACGGCGTTGTGGCGGCCCTCGCTGGCGGCGCTGGTCACGCGCTTGAAGTGCGCGAGATCACCACGCAGCCGCGGCCACGGCAGGGCGTTGTCCTTGCCGATGCCCCAGGCGCGATCGACCGCGACGACGACGTCGAAGCTCACCGCGGAACGCTATCATCTCGGGCATACTCGGGGGCGGGAGGCTTCATGCGCGCGATTCTTTTCGGCCTGGTCGTCATCACAGCGTGCGCGCCGAGCGTGCAGAACTCCGGCGGCAGCGATGCCAATCCGAACGGCGTCGACGCGGACCCGAACAACGGGTTCCCCGACTGCGATCCGGCGAACGGCAACACGTGCTCGGGCCCCAACGTCGTCGCGTGCAACCCCGATGGCACGTTCGGGGCGGTGATCACCGCGTGCGGCAACGGCATGACCTGCACGGGCGCGGGCGCGGGTGCGGCGTGCACCAACGCGTGCACCGCCGACGGCGTCGACCTCGTCTACGTCGTCAGCCAGGAGAACAACTTCTACAGCTTCGATCCCCGGCTCCTCCCGGGCGATCCGTTCAAGCTGATCGGCGCGCTGAACTGTCCGACGACCCGCGGCACCATCCAGGTGCCCGCGGGGGCCGTCACGCCGTTCTCGATGTCCGTCGATCGCGACGGCAAGGCCTGGGTCCTCTACACCAGCGGCGAGGTGTTCAACGTCTCGCTCCAGACCGCCGCGTGCACCGCGACGCCCTACGTGCCCCAGGCCTCCAACATGGAGCTGTTCGGCATGGGCTTCGTGTCCGACGCCGCGGGCGCCAACACCGAGAAGCTCTACCTGTCGGGTGGCGGGTTCAACGCCGACCCGGGCGGCCGGCTCGCGTCGGTCGACACCCACGGCGGCAACTACACGCCCGTGATCGCCGGCAACCTGACGAGCGCCTCGGACTACTCGTGCGAGCTCACGGGCACCGGCGACGCGAAGATGTACGGGTTCTTCCCGAACCTCGCGACCCCGGCGTTCGTCCAGGAGATCGATCGCACCGGCGCGCTCACCGGCACCAAGCTCGATCTCGGGACCGCGGGCCTCGGCAACGCGGTCAACGCGTGGGCGTTCGCGCAGTGGGGCGGCAAGTTCTACGTGTTCGTGACCAGCGATCTCAACTCCACGGTGCGCGTGATCGATCGCGCGACGGGCGCCTACCAGCTCCTGCAGTCCAACCTTCCGTACACGATCGTCGGCGCCGGGGTCTCGACCTGCGCGCCGACAGTCCTGCAGTGAACGACGACACCAGTCAGCCCGACGTCGCCGTCGTCACCGGCGCGGGGCGCGGCCTCGGGCGCGCGATCGCCGAGCGGCTCGCGCGCCGCGCGTTCCACGTCATCGTCGCCGACGTCGACGAGGTCGCCGCCCACGCGACCGCGAGCGCGATCGGCGGCACCGCGAGCGCGCTCGATGTCCGAGATCCGGACGCTCATCGCGAGGTCGCCCGCCGCGCCGCGACGCTCGGCCCGCTCGCGCTGTGGGTCAACAACGCGGGCGTCCTCGCGGTCGGTGACAGCTGGACGCTCGCGCCCGCCGTCGTGCGCCGGATGGTCGAGGTCAACCTGCTCGGCGTCATCTGGGGGACCCACGCCGCGATCGACGCCGGCGTGTCGCACGTCATCAACATCGCGTCGATGAGCGCGCTCGTGCCGACCCCCGGCCTGGCGGTGTACGGCGCGACCAAGCACGGCGTGCTCGGCTTCTCGCTGTCGCTCGCCGGCGAGCTGGCCCGCGCGCAGCACCCGACCCGCATCAGCACGCTCTGCCCCGACGCGATCGCGGGGGACATGACGAAGGCCGTCGCGCACGACGCCGCCGCGGCGATCCTGTTCTCGTCGGGTACGTTGCTCGCGATGGACGCGGTCGCCGATGCCGCCGTCGAGCTCGTCGATCGTCCGCAGCTCGTCCGCTCGATCCCGGCGCTGCGCGCGGCGCTGATCCACCTGCTACGGCCGTTCCCCACGGTCGGCCTCCAGCTGCTCGAGCGGTTCGCCCAGCTCGGCCGCCGTCGCCAGCGCTAGCCGCCGAGCGCGTCCAGAGGCGTATACAATCGCCGGGTGCTGCTCCCCAACACCGTCGGCTACGCCTACCTGATCGTCACCGCCGGGCTCGGCATCGTGGCGCTCGTCTTCGCCAACAAGTTCCTGCTCGGGAGCCCGAAGCGCAGGCCGGTCAAGATCGGCGGCGGCGTGGCCCTCGGGCTCGCCGCGGTGGGTGGGGTCGCCTACCTCGCGATGTTCACCGCGGTCGTGCGCGTCGTGCACGAGGGCCCCGCGGTCGCGATGCACAAGTACTTCATGATCGGCTCGACGTCGGTGCCGATCGACGGCAAGGCGGTCGAGCTCGAGGCGCACAACAGCGGCACGGTGATCGTCAACGAGACGTCCGACCTCGTGGTCAGCGTCGACGTGCGCACGTACGGCGCCTCGTCGTCCGGATCGCCGACGGGGGTCTCGGTCGGGCCGAACGCCGTCGGCTACTACAGCGCGTCGATCACGAACTACGGGCCCGACGATCCGTTGCCGTCGAGCGTCAGCTCCAAGTCGTCGAGCGCCGTCCGGTCGTGGCTCAACTGGCGGTCGGTCCAGTCGTTCCTGCCGCCGTACTGAACGTACGGAAACCGGGTCAGTTCAGCAGCGCTTCGGCTTCGTTGTCGGCGGCGGCCTTGACGTCGGTCGGCTTCGCGACCGGGGTCGACGTCCCGGACGCCGACGCCGCGGCGATCTCCGCGGACTTGCGAGCCGCCTCGGCCGCGCGCTTCTGCGTGCGCTCCATGAGGAACTGCGCGACGTACGGGAAGCCGACGTGGATGCCGTTGAGCTTCGGTGCGATCGTCGCCTGCAAGCCGAACATGATCACCGCGGCGCGCTCGACGTAGAACCAGCCTTCGGGATACGCGATCGACTTCATGAGCTCGCGCAGATCCTCGCGCTTCATGTCGGGATCGGAGAGCTGCTGGGCGACGGCCGGGTCGATCTTGGAGAAGTCGCTGATGTTGAGGTTCAACAGCTTCTCGAAGTACTTGCGGATCGTCCCCTCCATGAGCGCGCGGTCACCGCTCTCGGCGATGAAGCCCATCTCGTCGATGCCGCGCACGACGAGGTCGTCCTTGCGCGTCATCAGGCCGGTGAGGATGTCGAACATGCCGTCGGCGAGGTTGTCGCGGAGCTCGGTCGCCGAGCCGAGGTCGAGCACGACGATGCGCACCTGGCCCTCGGGCCCGCGCTGCACGAAGAAGTTCCCGGGGTGTGGGTCGGCGTGGAAGAACCGATCGATGAACAGCTGCTTGTAGAAGACCTTGGTCAGCTTCGTCGCGACGTCGTAGGGATCGAGCTTGAGGCCCTCGAGCGCGTCCTTCTTCGTCATCTTCACGCCGTCCATGAAGCTCATGGTCAGCACGGTCTTGCTCGAGTACTCGGGATAGACCGACGGGAACAGGGTGTCCGGATCGCTCGCGAAGTTCTTGGTCATCCGCTCGAGGCAGCGCGCCTCGTTCACGAGATCGGTCTCGCGTGCGAGCATGTCGGACAGCTGCTCGTGGACGCGCTCGATGGAGTGGATCGGCACGAAGTTGCGATAGACGCGCAGCGCCCAGCCGAGCACCTTGAGGTCGATCTTGATGATCGTCGACACGTTCGGATACAGGATCTTCACCGCGAGGCGCTCGCCCGCGGCGTTGGTCGCCTCGTGGACCTGACCGAGCGACGCCGACGCGATCGGATCGTTGTTGAACGTCGCGAAGATCTCCTTGGGCCGCTTGCCGAACGACTTGATGAACGTCTTGCGGATCGAGTTGAACGACGCTGGTGGGACGTCGTCCTGCAAGCCCTCGAGCTCCTCGGTGTATTCGCGGGGCAGGAACGTTCCCATCACCGACAGGATCTGGCCGAGCTTGATGTACACGCCCCGCAGGTTGACGAACCCGTTGTACATGCGGCGCGCGTTCCGCCGGTTGATCTTCTTCCAGTGCGCAGACGTGTCAAATCGCGACTTCCAAAGTCGCGCCCAGGACATCGCCCACATGTAACTGAGGAAGATGACCAGGAACACGCGCATGGCGCGCACTAACCGGATCGCTGCCCACATCGTCTAGCCGCTCCAGCCGATGGTAGCATGCGGTCGTGGCTGACCTCTTCGATCGGGCGTCGAAGTTCTTCCAGGCACTTCGTCCTTCGTCCACATTCTGATCTCGTAAGTGATCTCAGCGGTTGGCGAAAAGCTGAGCGTTGGAGATCACTTCGGTGTCAGAGCGGGGTGCTATTGGATGCCCATCGGACGGGAGTCCAAGCCTAGTAGGTACGCCTTGACGGTACCCTACCTGTAGCGTAAGGAATGATTATGGCCAAGAAGCAAACTCGACGAAGCATTTCTGTGAGCCGCACGACGTACGAGAGACTCAAGTCGTTTTGCGAGACCAACAACATCTCGATGAGCCAGTTCGTGGAGACGCGCGTGGGCGACTTCCTGGGTGAGGGTGCGAGCGATACGGTGACGGTCACCTCGACCCAGCAGCCGCGCGCGCTCGCGCCGGCCGCGTCCATCGCGTCCATCGCACCACGCCCGAGCCTGGCGCCCAAGGCGCCGACCGCGCCGGTCGCGTCCAAGCCTGCGCAGGAGAGCACGGCTCGCCCGGCACCCGCGCCGGCGCCGATGACCTCGGCCGCTGCCCGCTTCGCGATCGAGCCACCGCCACCGATCATCAAGCGCCCGGTGGAGACCGCGGCGCCGAAGCCGGCCGAGAAGCGCCCGGATCAGATCTTCACGTTCTGATCGCGTCTCGCTTCGTTCGTTTCCTGGCGTTTCCTGGCTTCTTGGACGTCGTCCGCATCGATTCGATGCTGGGCGACGTTTTTCGTTTCGGGGTTCGAGCTACTTGGCGTGGGTCGCGATCACCGTCGTCGTGATCCCGCCCCGCACCCAGAACTTGCCGTTGACCGTCACCGAGCGCGGGTTGATCGCGGCGATGATGTCGTCGCAGATCTGGTTGGTCACCGCCTCGTGGAACGCGCCCTCGTTGCGATAGCTCCACAGGTAGAGCTTGAGCGACTTGAGCTCGACACACAGCGTGTCGGGGACGTAGTCGATCTGGATCGTCGCGAAGTCCGGCTGGCCGGTCAGCGGGCACAGACACGTGAACTCGGGGCAATCGAACACGATGTGGTAGTCGCGCTCGCGCTTGGGGTTCGGAAAGGTCTCGAGCTCTCGGGTCGGTCTCGTCGTCACGGCAGCGACATAGCACGGTCGCCAAATACGACCCGCCTCGAGTTCGGATGAAGATGTCGCAAGAGATCACTGGCGAAAGCCGGATCGATGCCCTATTATGATCTTGCGACATACCTGTCGCCGAGCCGCACCACGATGGCCGGTTGGCCATCACTGGGTGGGTTTCGACATGGGCCGAAGCGCCCGCAATGAAGCCCAAGACGGGAGCCGCTGCAATGTTGCTGGCGGGCCGTGCCTTGGGTTCTGGCTACGCGCCAGGGGAGGACAGAACGACATGCCAAGTACCAGTCGATGCTCTAAGGAGGAGTCTTCCTAGCTACCAGATCTGAGGACGTGGTCCTCGGAAACGTTGTGTGACTCTTTTGACGAGCAGACGGGCCCAGGCAACTGGGCCCGTCTTTTTTTTCGGCTGCGTGCATCCAGCGGCGTGCAGCCGACGAAACGTGTTCTACGGTCGAACGTGTCCACGCTCTCTCCAGGCCCGCTTCCGCTGGCCATCCCGCACCCGTTGATCGCGACGGTTCCACGGCTCGCGGCCCCGCTCGGTGCAGTCTTGCGGTGGGCCGCGATCGCGCGGCTGAAGGCCGGGTGGAATGGCGGCCGGCTCGATGTCGTGATCCCGACGGGCGAGCGCATCGAGCTCGGCGGGGGTGGCGCGCCCGAGGCGACGGCGACCGTGCACGACGATCGGCTGTTCCTGCGCATGCTGCTGCGGGGCGAGATGGGCTTCGGCGAGGGCTTCGTCGCCGGGGACTGGTCGGCGGACGATCTCGTCGGCGTGATCCGGGTGTTCCTGCGCGCGACCGTGGCGAACGCGACGGCGACGACTCCCGTGATCGATCACGCGCTGACCGGGCTCGGGCGCCTGCCCGCGCTGTGGCGCCACCGACGTAGCGCGAACACCCGCGGTGGGAGCGCGCAGAACATCCACGCGCACTACGACCTCGGGAACGCGTTCTATCAGCTGTTCCTCGACGACGAGACGCTCGCCTACTCGTGCGGGATCCAGCTCACCCCGGAGGCGACGCTCGCCGACGCGCAGCGCGCGAAGTTCGACGCGTTGTGCGACGCGCTCGAGCTCTCGCCGCGCGATCACCTGCTCGAGATCGGGTGCGGCTGGGGAGGCATGGCGATCCATGCGGCCCGCACACGCGGCTGTCGGGTCACCGCGATCACGGTGTCTCACGCCCAGCACCAGCTCGCGACCGAGCGCGTCGCGGCGGCCGGTCTCGCCGATCGCGTGACCATCGAATATCGCGACTACCGCGACCTCGAGGGCACGTTCGACAAGATCGTCTCGATCGAGATGCTCGAGGCGGTCGGCTACGAGTTCCTGCCACGCTACTTCGCGACCTGTGCGCGGGTGCTCGCGCCCAACGGGCGCCTCGCGATCCAGTCGATCACGATGCCCGACGAGCGCTTCGAGGCGTACCGCAAGACGGTCGACTGGATGCAGACGTACGTGTTTCCCGGCTCGCTGATCCCGTCGCTCGGCGCGATCGGCGCGGCGTCGGCCAGCGCGGGGCTCCAGCTCGAAAGCGCGCGCGACATCGGCCCCGACTACGCGCCGACGCTCCGCGCGTGGAAGGATCGCTTCGTCGCCGCGCTCCCGGCGGTGCGCGCGCTCGGCTTCGACGCACCGTTCGTGCGGACCTGGCTCTTGTACCTCGGGTTCAGCGAGG
>JAPLLF010000303.1 GCA_026387715.1 Pseudomonadota bacterium | reverse complement strand
ATCCGCTGATCTGCGAATTGTCGCGGCCACGGGTGCGCGGCGAGCAGGTCGGCGATGCCCGCACGAGGCGGTGCGAGGTCCACCCAGCGATCTTGGCACAGCAGGGGAACGCCGCCGCGACCTGACCGGACCCGAAAATTGCGATCGTCGCGGCCGCGGGCGATCATTTCGGGCCGTGCGCCTCGCCTCCTGCCTCGTCGTCGTCGCGCTCGTCGCTCCGGCACGCGCCGAGCGCTACGTCGTGCAGCCGGGCGAGACCCTCGAGCACGTCGCCGACGCGTTCGGCTGCTCGACGGCCGAGGTGCTGCGCGCGAATCACCTCAACACCACGCTCGTCCCGGCGCGCACCGTCGTCACGATCCCCACGTGCACCAGGCAGACGCGCCTGCGCACGCGCCGCACGCCGCGCACCGACGCCCCGGCCCCGGCGGCGATCACGGACGACGCCGACGACGCCGACAAGGCGCGGGCCGCGCTCGCGCTGATCGACGGCACGCCGGTCCCGAGCCGCGCGCCCGTCGAGCGCGGCGTCGACGGCCCGCTGCGCAACGGCACGCCGATGCCCGCGTCGGAGGGCTATCACGTGCGCCGCCCGGATCGCGCGTTCGGCGAGCCGCAGGTCGTGGCGTACCTGCGCGCCGCGATCGGCGAGGTCCGCGCGCTCTACCCCGACGTCCACGTGCTCGCGGTCGGCGATCTGTCCGCCAGGCACGGCGGCAAGATCGGCGATCACCTGTCCCACCAGACCGGCGTCGACGTCGACCTCGGCTTCTACTTCCATCACCAGCCGAGCAACTACCCCGCCCAGTTCGTCGCCGCGAACGGCGACCTCGACCTCGAGGCGACCTGGGCGCTGCTCGTCGCGCTGTCGCGCAGCGTCGATCTGCCCGACGGCGCGTCGATGATGTTCCTCGACTACGACCTCCAGGCGAGGCTGGTGAAGTGGGCGATCGCGAGCGGCACCCCGAAGGCCGACCTCGAGGTGCTGTTCCAGTACCCGCGCGGCAAGGACGCGATGGTCGGCCTCATCCGCCACTGGCCGGGCCACGCCGACCACGTCCACGTGCGCTGGAAGGCGAAGTAAGCGCGAGGTCGCGGCGGGTCAGTAGCCCTCGGCCTTCGCGATCACCTCGTTCATGATCTCGCGGGTGCCGCCGCCGATGGGATACAGCCGGGCGTCGCGGTACAGCCGCTCGACGAGCGTCTCGCGCATGTAGCCGTAGCCGCCGTGCAGCTGCACGGCCGCGTCGCACACGAAGCTGCACGCGTCGGTCGCGGTGTTCTTGGCCATCGCGGCCTCGCCGGCGGCGAGCTGCCCGCGCAGCACGCGCGTGGTGACCTCGCCGACGAGCGCGCGCGCCGCCGCGATGCGGCTCGCCATGTCGGCGAGCTTGTGGCGGGTCACCTGGAAGCCGGTGAGCGCCTTGCCGAACGCGTGCCGCTGGCGCGCGTACGCGACCGTCTCGCGATACGCCAGCTCGGAGATCGCGACGCACTGGCTGGCGATCATCAGACGCTCGCTCGCGAAGTTCATCATGATCATCGGGAACGCGCCGTGCTCCGGCCCGACCCGGTTGCCGACCGGCACGCGGCACTCATCGAAGTGCAGCTCCGCGGTGTCGCTCGCCCACCAGCCGGTCTTCTTGAGCTTCTTGCCGACGGTGAACCCCGGCGTGCCGCGCTCGATCACGAGCAGCGAGACCCCGCCGTGGCCGGGCCCGCCGGTGCGCACCGCCGTGGTCACGAAGTCCGCGCGCGACCCCGACGTGATGAACGTCTTGGCGCCGGTGACGACGTAGTGGTCGCCGTCGCACACGGCCTTCGTCGTCAGCCCGGCGACGTCGCTGCCGCCGCCCGGCTCGGTGACCGCGAGCGCGGCGATCTTGCCGTCCGCGAGGCAAGGGCGGACGAACCGCGCGTGCTGATCGGGGGTGCCGAACCGGATGATCGGCGGCAGCGCGATGCTGTGGCTGCCGAGCCCGACGACGACCCCGACCGAGCGGCCGTGCGTGATCATCGCCTCGCTCGCGACCAGCACGTGCCCGAGATCGCCCCCCTGCCCGCCGAGCGCCTCGGGGTAGCCGATGCCGGTCACCTGGGCGGCCGCGGCGGTCCGGTAGAGCTCGATGGGAAACTCCTCGTCCTCCTCCCACGCGGCGCTGTCGGGCGCGATGTGGGTCTCGGCGAACCGCTTCACCGATGCGCGAATCGCGGCGTGCTCTTCGGTCTCGAACAGGTATGCCATCGGCTGGCAGTGTACAACCGGCGGATGGTCGCTCCTGCTCCGCCGTCCGCCCCGACGCGCCTCGCTCGCTCGAACTACCTCTCGTGGTTCGCCCACATGGGGGCCGTCTACCTGTTCCACGATCTCTACGGCTATCTCCTCGAGATGAGCCCGGACGTCGCCGAGTTCATCGACGCGTTCGGCAGCGGCGAGGACACCGCGCAGGTCGTCGAGCGGTTCCATGGACGGTTCGAGGACGCCGATCCGCGGCAGTTCGTCGACGTGCTCGCCGCCCACGCGATCCTGATCGAGCCCGAGGACGACGAGCGCGACATGATCTGGCCGTTCGTGCCGTTCAAGGGCAAGTGGAACGTGTGGGAGCGCCGCGACGACCGCCTCGTGCTGTGGACCGCGTGGGGCGAGCGTCCGATCACCCAGATCATGCTCGACGCCGAGGAGACCGCGATGTGGGACGCGTTCGACGGCGAGAAGCGCCTCGGCGAGCTCCGCATGAAGTTCCCGGCCGACAAGCTCCACGCGCTCGTGCGTCGGCTCACCCACTCCGACGTCCAGGCGCTCAAGCTGACGATGATGCCGTGGTCGACCTACGCCAAGCGGCCGGCGATGGCGCCGAAGTACCTGACCTCGACCATGCCGTATCCGGCGTGGCAGCTCGGCACGCCAGTGCCGCAGCCGCGCGACCTCAGCGCGTACCACGAGCACGACATCGTCGACGCCGACGCGCAGTTCGAGCACCAGGAGACGACGCTGTCGCACCTGTTCCGCGAGCCGCATCCGGCGCTCGGCAACCGCCGCTACGGCGAGGCCCTCGTCGACGCGCTGGTCGCCAAGCAGGCCATCGCCGAAGGCACCATCCGGGTCCTCGAGATCGGCGCCGGGCTCGGCTACGTGGCGCGCGCCGTGATCGACCGGCTGCGTGCGCTGGGGCGCACGGTGGCCTACACGATCGTCGAGCTGTCGCCGGTCCTCGCGACCGCGCAGAAGGCGCGCCTGCACGGCGACGCGACCTGGCTGCTCGGCAACGCGCTCGAGCTCGAGCTCCCGGGCTCGTTCGATCTGATCCTGGCAAACGAGATGGTCGGCGACCTCCCGGCCCTCCAGCTCTCGCGCGCCGATCTCGGGATGTCGCTCGACGGCACCGGCGAGGTCGATCTCGACAAGCTGCGCAGCTACGGCACGGGCGCCACGATCGCGGCAGATCGCCACGTCAACCTGGCCGACGCGCCCGAGCCGTTCTATCTCCAGACCGGGGCGTTCGAGCTCGTCGAGCGCATCGCCGGCTGGCTCGCGCCCGGCGGTAGCGGCGTGGTCACCGAGTTCGGCGACCAGAACCAGTGGCCGCGGCTGTCGACCCACCTCGACCACCCCGAGCTGTCGACGCACTTCGGTCAACTTTGTCAGCTCGCGCGTGGCGCGGGACTTCTTGCCTCGGTCGAGTTCGTGATCGATGTCGTCGAGCTGGATCGCACGCAGCGGGGCCTGGCGACCACGCGCAGCCACTTCCGCGCGCTCCACGCGCTGTTCGAGAGCGCCGGCATCAAGCTGGTGAAGCTCGGCTACACGCCGGCGATGCTCGAGGCGCTCGTCGGCGACCGGCTGGCGCTCGCCAACGTCGGCGAGCTGCGGTGGGACAAGATCGAGGATCGCCTCATGGGGCTCGTCCCGCACGAGTTCCGCGCGCTCATGCTCAAGCGCCCGTAACGGCACGCGCATTGCTCCTGGTGGGCTCAGGGAGAATCACCATGAGCATCACCCTCGGCACCTGTTCACGCGCGCTCGTCATCGCCTGCGCTCTGGCGCCCCTGCCGGCGCTGGCGGACGCCCCCAAGCCCGTCGCCACCGAGCGGACCCCGGCCGCGCCGACCCCACGGACCCCGACCCCGCAGGCGAGCCCCACGGCCGCGACCGGCTATGCCGATCGCGAGCAGCAGGCCCCCGAGGTCGCCACGTTCGAGGGCGGCAGCGTGATCGTCCTCTCCGGCGGCGCGATCCTCGTCATCCTCCTGATCCTCATCATCCTCCTCTGAGGTCGACGATGAGGTCGCTCGTCGTCGCGATCACCGTCGCGTTCGCCGTCGCCGGCTGCCAGCTCCCCTACACCGGGGGCGCGCGGCCGGTCGCGGCGCACGACGCGTTGCCGGGCTACGTCCACGCCGCGCCGACGCCGATCGTGCGGCAACGCCAGGAGACCGACTGCGGCCTCGCCGCGCTCGCGATGGTCGCGGGCGCGTGGGGGCAGGCGTGGTCCGTCGCCGAGCTCGCGCGCGCGGTCCCACCGACGGCGCGTGGCGTGAAGCTGGGCGCGCTCCGCGACCTCGCGCGCGCGCGCGGCCTCGACGCCTACGCGATCGAGGCGACGATCGCCGATCTCGCGAACGAGCTCACCGCCGGTCGCCCCGTCGTGGTCGGCCTCGTGTTGCCGTTCGCGCGCGCGCGCTTCCTCTGCCACTTCGAGGTCGCGATCGCGATCGATCCGGCGCGCGGCGACGTCATCACCCTCGATCCCGCGAGCGGGCGCGCGATGCGGCGCACGCGCGCGATCCTCGAGCAGGAGTGGGCGCGCGCGCGCCACGCCGCGCTCGTCGTCGTCGGGCCGCTGGCACGCGCGGTGCTTTGACTCTCGGCATGACCAAGTACCTCCTCCCGATCATCGGCGCCTCGCTCCTCGCGTTCGCCGGCTGCAGCAAGACCTCGGACGCCGATCGCGCGGCGAAGGTGCTCACCCAGCAGCGCGGCGAGCTCGCCACCGAGCTCGACGAGACGGCCAAGGGCGTCGCGAAGGAGGCCACCGACGTGGCGTGGGCCGACCGCACCTTCAAGCTCGAGCGCACCGCGCGGATCGCCAACCTCCAGGCGATCCACGCCGTCGACGCGACGCTGACGACCACGATCGCCACCGCGCTGTCGTTCCAGCCCGTGACCGATGCCGGGCGCATCGTGGTCAACGAGAAGCTCGTCCTCCTCGACCTGCGCGTCGGCGAGGCGGCCAAGGCGATCGAGGCGCTGCAGGCCGTGGACGCGGCCGCGTGGGCGACGAAGAGCAAGGAGGCCGCGACCCTGATGGAGCGCGTCGACGACGCCATCAAGGGCGCATCCGGAGCGCTCCGCGACGCCCCTCGGGTGGCGTCCGCGTCGTAGCAGTCGTGTTAGCGTCACCGGTGATGGCCAAAGCGCTCGAGTACAACGCCACCATGGTCGAGCGCGTCGACGTCACCGACGCGCTCACGATGTTCCGGGTCCAGCCCGATCAGCCGCCGGCGCC
This sequence comes from Pseudomonadota bacterium, assembly GCA_026387715.1. GTDB lineage: Bacteria > Myxococcota_A > Polyangia > Haliangiales > Haliangiaceae > JABFXX01. The sequence continues at coordinate 2,876 of JAPLLF010000303.1, read as the reverse complement.
TGGATGGTTCGTCCCGGGGCAATACTGCGTGATCGGCATGAACAACGCGGCGAAGCCCGAGCTCGGCTCGGTGCGTCGCTCGATGTCGATCGCGTCGGCCCCCGAGGACGCGGGCCCCACCGAGTTCTACATCCGCTTCGTCAGCAAGCCCGAGAGCGAGAACCCGCTCACCCACCTGCTGTGGAAGCTCAAGAACGGCGATCGCATGTACATGCGGCCGGTCGCCGCCGGCGTGTTCACCGTCAAGGACTCGGTGCCCGCCGACGACACGCGGATCCGCGTGATGGTCGCCGCCGGGACCGGCTCGGCGCCGTTCGTCTCGATGATCAAGAGCGAGCTGCGGCGCGACCCCACCGCGGACCTGTCGAAGTGGTGCCTGCTCCACGGCGCGTCGTACCCGGCCGACCTCGGCTACCGCGACGAGCTGATGCGCCTCACCGAGACCAACAAGCTGCACTACTACGGCACCGTCAGCCGCCCGAAGGACACCGACTGGCGCAGCGACGTCGGCCGCGTCGAGGCGTTCTTCGAGCCCGCGCGGCTCGCGGAGCTCGAGCGGCGCCTCGGGTTACCACCCGGCGGATTCAACCCGAAGAACGTCGTGATCTTCATCTGCGGGCTCACCGGCACGATCACCGGCACGATCATCCCGCTCATCGACCGCGCGTTCATCCCCGACTTCAAGCGCATCCGCGAGGCGCTCGGTGTGCCGACCGACGCGCCGAACAGCGTGTTCTACGAGCAGTACGACACCGAGCCGGTGATCGACGTGAAGAACCCCGTCGTCGTCGAGCCGCTGCGCGAGCGCATGACGGCCGCGCTCGCGAAGTTCTCGTCGTGACCGCGTTCGTCCTCGGCGCGACGGGCTTCGTCGGCCGCGAGGTGGTGCGCCAGCTGTGCGTGCGCGACACCCGGACGTTCGCGCACGTGCGTCCAGACTCGTCGTCGCTCGAGTCGTGGCGGACCCGGTTCGCCGCGCTCGGTGCCGAGGTCGACACGACGCCGTGGGACGCCGCCCAGCTCGGCGCCCAACTGCGCGCGCTCGCGCCCGTGCAGCTCTACATCCTCATCGGCACGACGCGCGGGAAGGCCAAGGCCGACGCGATCGACGGCGACATCTACGAGGCCATCGACCTCGGGCTCACGAAGATCGCGGTCGAGGCGGCCCGGCTGTCGGGGTGCCACCCGCGCCTCGTCTACCTGTCGAGCCTCGGCGCCGACGCGACGGCGCGCTCGGCGTACCTGCGCGCGCGAGGCAAGGCGGAGACCGTCGTGCGCGAGGCCGGCCTGTCGTGGGCGATCGCACGACCCGCCATCATCACGGGCGATCGCGACGACACCCGGATCGGCGAGCAGGCCGGCGCGGTGATCGGCGACGGGCTGCTCGCCATCGCACGCGTGTTCGGCGGCCGCGGCCTGCGCGACAAGTACCGCTCGACCACGCCCGACGTCCTCGCCTCGGCGCTGATCCGGATCGGCGAGGATCCCGTCGCCGATCGCATCGCCGACGGCGCCGACCTGCGATGACCGACAAGCCTTCGCTGCGCGCGGCGCTCGTCGCCTCGATCGGCGCGGCGCTCGACACCGCGCGCGCGGCCCACCAGGCCGCGATCGAGGGCGCGACGCACAGCGAGGCGCGCGCCGAGAACGACAAGGACACGCGCGGGCTCGAGCAGAGCTACCTCGCGCGCGGCCAGGCGCAGCGCGTCGTCGAGCTCGAGGCCGGGCTCGCCGCCGCCCAGAAGCTGTCGATCGAAGCGCGCTCGCGGGTCTCGCTCGGCGCGCTCGTCACCGTCGACGAGGATGGCGCCACGTCGCGCATCTACGTCGCGCCCGCGGGCGGAGGCGCGATCATCGCCGGCGACGTCCAGGTCCTGACCCCGCAGTCGCCGCTCGGCAAGGCGCTGCTTGGCAAGCTGGTGGGCGACGAGGCCGAGGTGCGCCTGCCCGGCAAGGTCCGGACGCTGACGATCGTGGAGATCGCGTGACGGCGCCGCTGTTTCACCTCATGACCCGCGCCGCGTGGGAGCTCGCGCAGCGCGCGGGCGTGTATCGCGCGGCGTCGCTCGACGTCGAAGGGTTCATCCATCTGTCGACCGCCGATCAGTGGCCGCGCACGCGACAGCGGTTCTATGCCGACGTGCCGGAGCTCGTGCTGCTCGAGCTCGATCCCACGCGGCTCGCCGCCGAGGTCCGCTACGAGCCCGCCCATGGTGAGGATTTCCCACACCTGTACGGCGCGCTCGAGCTCGCCGCGGTGGTCCGGGTGACGATCCTCGAGCGGGCGTAGCGACCGCAGCGTGATCCGCCCTCGACGCGTCGTGGATGGACTAGGCTCGTCGACATGACCAGCTCGTACACCCCCACGGCAGCGTCCACGACCGCGTTCGTCGGCTCGATCCCCGAGCTCTACGATCGTCACCTCGGCCCGGTGTTGTTCGAGCCCTACGCGCTCGACCTCGTGGGGCGGTTGCCCGCGGGCGCGACCCGGGTGCTCGAGGTCGCCGCGGGCACCGGCCGCGTGAGCCGTCACCTGCTGCGCGCGCTGCCCGCCGAGGGCACGCTGCTCGCGACCGATCTCAACGAGGCGATGATCGCGCGGGCGCAGCAGCTGATCGCCGATCCGCGCGTGACCTGGCAGGCCGCCGACGTGCAAGCACTGCCGATGGGCGACGGCCTGTTCGACGCGGTCGTCGTGCAGTTCGGGTTGATGTTCGTCCCCGACAAGCCGCTCGCCCTGCGCGAGGTGCGCCGCGTGCTGCGCCCCGGCGGCCGCCTGTTGCTGAACACCTGGGATCACCTCGCGCGCAACGAGGCGACGGCGATCCTCCACCACCTCGCGATGGAGGCGTTCCCCGACGACCCGCCGCGGTTCA
>JAPLLF010000971.1 GCA_026387715.1 Pseudomonadota bacterium | reverse complement strand
TCACGGAGTACGACGAGGCGACCAACGTGCACTACAAGCCGAAGTCGGGGAGCACGTTCCGCGGCGTCGTGCTCGTGCAGGACGCGTTCGCCGCGTCGCTCAACGCGCCGGCGATCGACGTCTACGATCGCACCGGCGCGGACGCGATCGTCGCGTTCGCGCGCCGGCTCGGGATCTCGACGAAGATCGACAAGGTCCGGCCGATGGCGCTCGGGGCCTCGTGCGTGAAGCCGATCGAGCTCGCGCGCGCCTACGCGGTGATCGCACGGCGCGGCTGGGCGATCGCGCCGCGCTTCACGGTGCGCGTCCGACACGCGGGCGACGACCTGTTCGACGCCGCGGTGCCCGAGGATCCGTGGCTCGATCCCGCGCGCCGCTTCGATCGGTTCGCGGCGACGGCGGGCAAGGATCCCGACGAGCGGATCGCCGCCGAGGGTGGCCAGCTCGTCGACGACGAGACCGCGTTTCAGCTCCAGGACATGATGACGGCGGTGACGACGCGCGGGACGGCGGCGGCGGCGAGCGCGCTCGGGCGCTCGATCGCGGGCAAGACGGGCACCACCAACGACAACACCGACGCGTGGTTCGTCGGGTTCACCGCGCGCGAGCTCGGCGCGGTGTGGATCGGGTTCGAGGATCCGAAGACCAAGCTCGGCACCGAGGGTGATGGAGCGCACGCCGCGTTGCCGTTGTGGATGCGGGCGATGCGCGCGGCCGAGGGCACCCGCGCGAACACGAAGCTCCCGGGCCCACCACCCGGGATGGAGGCGCACGTGATCGATCGCGAGAGTGGCCTCCTGTCGGCTCCGCACAGCGGCGGTGGCCTCGAGCTGTGGTTCCGCGCGGGGACCGCCCCGGACGAGGTCGCGGGCCAACCTGGCACGGGAGGTGCGGATTTCGGCCGCAGCACCCGCGAATTTTGAGCGGGAACGGCGTTGCCGAAGATTTCTGCAACGCCGGGAGCGTCGGGGGGGACTAACGCTCCATGACCAAAGCCTACCTGTTGTGCGGTCTCGCACTCGTGGCGTGCGGCGACGATCCGGTGTCGCTGTCATCGCCTGTCGGCATCGAGCTCAAGTCGAAGTCCGGCGACGTCACCAACGCCGCGATCAGCGAGGAGAAGGGCATCACGACCGAGAGCGGCAACCCGTACGGGGCGTTCGTCGCCGACGCGAAGTCCAAGCTCGGGCGCGATCCGGGGTTGATCGAGCTCGATCGGCTCACGCTCACGCTCGGCGCGCAGTCGACCGGGGTGGTCGCGCTCGACGAGGTGTTCACCGGGGATGTCGACGTCGCGTTCATCACGAACGACTCGAACAACACGTACGACGTCGCCCACTTCCTGAACCCGACCGGGGTGGGGCCGGTCGGCGTGTCGAGCCTGGCGTTCGACTGGACCACCGTCCCTGTCGCCGATCAGACCAAGATGCTCGGAGGCGGCTTCAAGGTCGTGATTCGAGGCCCGGCGGCCCCAAACTTCCAGACCAAGGGTGCCGACGCGCAACTTCAACTCACCTTCACGTTCACCGCGTTCGAATGAGCAGGGTTGCTGCTATGCTCCCCGACGATGTTCGGCATGGGTGGCAGCGAGATCATCGTGATCTTGATCGTCGCGCTCCTATTCTTGGGGCCCGACAAGCTCCCCGAGGCCGCCAAGCAGATCAGCAAGTGCATCCGCGACATCAAGAAGCAGTCGCGGACGCTCCAGCAATCGATCGAGGATGACGAGCACATCGGCGGCGCGATCCGCGACCTCAAGAGCGCGCTCCGCGGTGACGAGCCAGCGCTGCGACCCAAGCCGCTGAAGCCCAGGAAGCCGGTCGAGATCCCGGAGGTCGCCGGCGTGACCGGCGAGGCGGCCGCCACGCTGGCGGTCGCGTCGACGGTGGACGCAGGCGAGGCCGCGGGGAACGCGATCCTCGCGCCAGCCGTCGTCGAAGCCGCCGAGCCCACCCCGGACGACGTCCTGCCGGCTCCGCAGGTCAGGTTGCCGCCGACGGCCGGGGAGAAGGATCCGGATGTCGTCGACGGCGATCCCGCCGAGGACGACGCCGAGCTCGCCGCGCTGATCAAGCCGGCGACGGGCGCGGTCGCACGTGACACGGCGAAGTCCAATGGCTAAGCCCGACGTCGCTGGACCGGAGGAGGCCGACGCCGATCTCGAGGGCGGCCGCATGCCGTTCCTCTCGCACCTGCGCGAGCTGCGCGATCGCGTTCGCAACGCCGCGATCGCCTTCATGCTCGCGTTCTTCGTCTGCTGGTGGTTCGCCGGCGACATCTACGACTGGCTGAAGAAGCCGCTCTATCACGTGTGGGACGTCAAGAAGCTCGGCACGCCTCACGTGGTGTTCGGCAAGCTGACCGAGCCGTTCTGGGTCGACATGTCGATCGGCATGTGGGCCGGCATCTTCGCGGCGTCGCCGTTAATCTTCTATCAATTCTGGAGGTTCATCGCGACAGGCCTCTACAAGCGCGAGCGCCGCGTCACCGTGTCGTTCGCGGTGTTCTCCGGCGTCTTCTTCTGCTGCGGCGCGCTGTTTTGCTACTACTTCGTCTTCGAGAACCTCTACGGCTTCCTGCTCGGCTACGGCTCCAAGGAGCTCGAGCCGATGATCATGATGCAGGACTACCTCGACCTCACGCGCGACATGATGCTCGCGTTCGGGGCGGTGTTCGAGCTGCCGCTGCTGATCTACTTCCTCGCCATGGTCGGCCTGGTCACGCACCGCGGCCTGTGGAAGTTCAATCGCTGGTTCGTCGTGATCGCGTTCGTCGTCGGCGCGATCCTCACGCCGTCGCCCGACGTCGTGTCGCAGATCATGATGGCGACGCCGATGATCATCCTCTACAACCTGTCGATCATCTTCGCGTGGCGCGTCACGCTCAAGCGCGAGCGCGCGGCCGCGGCGCTCGAGGCCTCCGGCGGCGAGAAGCGCACCCGCGCGGAGCGCGGCGACGACGACGACGACGACGCCTGAGCGCTACGCGGTGCGATCCCACGGGAGACGCCGGAACCAGACGTAGCCGAGGCCTCCACCGACGGCCGCCCAGAGCAGCATCGACACGAGCGCGATGTTGTTGCGCGCCGACCGCTTGGCCGCGAGCTCGCCCGTACGATAACCGTCGAGGTCCTCGATCTCGGTCGCGGTGGTGGCGAGCTTCTGGCGTTCGACGATGCGGTGGTCGATCTCGGCGTAGGCGGATCGCTCGCGCGCGCGCCCGACGAGGTGCGCGGGGATGAAGCCGAGCAGGATCGCGATCGAGACGCCGAGCACGAGCCGGATCCGCGGCGCGAGCCGGAGGCTGATGGGGTCCCGCGGCGCGCGGGGTTCGCGCGGTACGCCCGGCGCGGGCTCCGGCGCGAGCGTGAGCGGTGGGATCGACGGCTCGTTCCGGCGTGCCGGCGGCTCGACGGGCACGGTGGCGGGCGGCAGGCTCGTCTTGCGCGAGCGGTAGTCGAGCTCGTCGGGCGCGATGTCGACGGACAGCTGCGCGTCCTCGGCGTCCGGCGGTGCGAACATCAGGTCCGAGGTGTTCGGCGCGGGCTCCTCGTCGACGGTGGCGGGCGCGAACGCGGGCTCGGGAGGGATCACGACGCCGTGGGGAGGCGTCCGGATCGTCACCCGAGGTGGTGCCACCGCGATCGGCGCGGGCTCGTTGCCGTCGATCGACGACAGCGTGAACGCGGAGCCATCGCCACCGAGCGCGCCGAGATCCATCCTGGTGTCGGGCGCCGCGGGGGTGAACGCGGCGGCCAGGCCGCTCTGGTACTGCGGCGGTGGGGTCACCGTCCGCGGCATCGCCGGCAGGCTCGAGCCGGCCGGGATGTTGGGCACCTGGAGCGAGGGCTGCGTCGGCCGGCTCTCCTCGACCACCACGCGAGCGCCGAGCGCCTCGAGGTCCGTGACGAAGACGTCGGCCGTCGCACGATCGACGTTCGCCTTCACCCGAAACCGCCCTCGCGCGAGCCGCTGGACGAGCTCGGCGGCGGGGAGACCGTACCGAGAGGCCATCGCGGCCGCGAGCCGATCGACCGCGCCGGGCGCGGTGTCGACGGCTCCTTCGACGAACACCGAGAGTGTGGACATCCACCCTCAGCATATCGCGGTTCGTCGGTCGGTTCAGTCGTAGGGCGTGGGCGACGTCGGCGCGGGGGGCGTCGACGGGGCGGTCGGTGTGGGTGCGGGCGCCGTCGGTGCGGGTGCGGGGACAGGCGCTGGCGCCGCCGGCGTGGGATCGTCGGTCGGTGGCGGCGTGCGCGCGGACGCTTGGGTGTAGCCGTCGCGCGCGCGCGCGTTGTCGGGGTCGATCTGCAGCGCCTTCTTGAAGTTCGCGGCCGCGTCCTTGCTGTTGCCGCTGTTGAGGTACGCCTCGCCGAGGAGCGTGAACACCTTGGCGTTGCGCACGAGCCGCGACGCCCGGGTGAGGTGCGCGATCGCGTCGCCGAACAGCCCCTGCCGAAGCGCGATCTCGCCCATGCCGGTGATCGCGGTGGCGTTCTTCGGATCGAGCTCGACCGCCTTCTTGAAGCTCGCCGCCGCCCCGGCCGTGTCGTTGCTCGCGAGTTGCTGTTCGCCCTGGGCGGCGAGCGTCGCAGCGCGCTGCTCGGGCGGACCCTCCGACGGTGTCGCGGTCGGGTTGTACGGGTCCTGCGGGCCGTCGGTCACGCCAGCCGGCTTGGCCGGCGTGATCGTCGGTGTCAGCACGGGCGGCTGCACGACCGGCGGCGTCGGCGTCGTCGGCGTCGTCGTGCCGGGCAGGGGGTTGCCGAACATGTCGGTCTTCCCGCCGGGCGTCGGCTTGCCGGTGGTCGTGATCGGGGTCGTGATCGGGGTCGTGATCGGCGTGGTCGGCCTGCCGATCGTCGGCGTGGGGTTGGCGCTGTCCGCGATCGCTGCGGACCCCGATCCGGAGCCCGTGACGGGGACCGGCTCGGGCAAGATCTGCGACGGGGCGGCGTCGATCGTCGGCGCCACGGCGAGCTTGTCGGGCGCGGGCGCGGGCGTCGTCGAACCGCTCATCGACATGGCGATCGCCACGCCGAGGACGGCGATCAGGCCGCCGACCCCGAGGAGCAACGGCCACTTCTTCCGTCGCGGCACGTCGTCCTCGTAGAGATCCGTCGTGCTCGGCGAGATCGACTTGCGCGCGCGGGCGCGTTGCTCGCGCGCCGCGTCGTCGTGATCGTCGTGATCGTCGTCGTCGTACCAGACCTGCGAGATCGCGGCCGCGTCGGGCTTGGCGTCGTCGTGCGGCTTGCTCTCGATCGAGCCGGCCACCGGCAGCTGCGAGGTCTCCGCGCCGGACGACGCGGCCGCGGCCGCCACGGTCGGGTTCACCCGCGGGGTGCCGGTGCGCTTCCTCGGCGCCTCGTCGTCACCGTCGCTAGCGACGGGCGCGGGCGCGGCTGCGGGTGCGGGCGCGACCGCATCGCGGATCGGTTCGGCTCTGGGCAGCTCGACGCCGAACTTCTGCATCACGCGGGACACCGAGGGCGGGGGGATGCTCTCGCGGCGGCGCGCGATGTCGTCCTCCATCACCTGGCCGGTCTCGAGCCCGAGCCGCAGCGCCTCGACCATGCGGGTCGTCGTCGCGAAGCGATTCTCGGGATCCTTCGCCAGCATCTTGGCGACCGCCGCCTCCATCCACAGCGGCACGCCGGCGCGCCTGGTCGGCAACGGCGCGGGGGCCTCCATCACCTGCTTGGTGAGGATGTCGAACACGCGATTTCCGGTGAACGGCGGGGCGCCGGTCAGCATCTCGTACGCGACGCAGCCGAGCTGGTAGATGTCGGCGCGGCGGTCGATCCGGTCGCCGCGCGCCTGCTCGGGCGACATGTAGCGCGGATCGCCGAACGTCATGCCGAGGCTGGTCGACGCCGCGGAGGCGTCGGTCTCGACGAGCTTCGCGAGGCCGAAGTCGAGCAGCTTGACGAAGTTCGCCTTGCCGCGACGCATCGCGAGGTAGACGTTGCGCGGGCGCAGGTCGCGATGGACATAGCCGATCGCGTGCGCCTCCATCAGCGCCTCGCCGAGCTGGATCAGGATGTCGGCGGCCCGCTCCATCGACAGCGTGGTCTCGCGCGCGAGCACGCCGTCGAGGGTCTCGCCCTCGAGCAGCTCCATCGCGAGGTAGAGCCGGCCGTCGGAGGTGCGGCCGAAATCGTGGATCTCGACGATGTGCTCGTTGTCGATCTCGGCGACCGTCGTGGCCTCGCGGCGGAACCGCTCGATCGCGAGGTCGTCGCGCGACAGCTCGTTGTGGAGCACCTTGATGGCGACCTTGCGGCGGAGCGTGACGTGCTCGGCGCGATAGATCGTTCCCGACGCACCCTGGCCGAGCGGCGCGAGGATCTGGAAGCGATCCCCCAGGACCTTGCCGATCAGCGCGTCGGTGACCAGCTCGCGCGCCTTGGGCCGGCCGCAGTTCGGGCAGAACAACGCGGTCGGGGCGTAGCCATGGTTACAGCCGGCACAGTTGATCGCGCTCATGTCTTTGGCGGCCATCAGGCTCAGGTCTAGCAAACCTGCGGCCAGGTTCGATTCTACGGCATCGGCACCCAGGGTGCTCGTAGGAAGGCCAACGTGAACGCTGGTTTACGATCGCTTCGCGATCCAGGGCACGGCTGTCACACCCCCCGTTTGCGCAGGGCTTCTGCCAATTCTTCCTCGGTGATCAGCCCTTTACCCATCAGGATTTCGACAAGCGCCGTCAATCGGAGCTCCACGTCGTCCACGTCCTTGGTCCGCAGGGCGGCGATCGACGCCACCGGGATCTGGACGGTTTCCGACGTCTCCGATTCACGCTCGATCCGGCGGGTGGCCAGGATCTGGGTCCGGGTCGGGCGGGTGGTCACCGCGGTGGTGATCTGGGTATAGCCCCGGGCGACGAGCTCCTCGACGGCCGACAGCGGGAGGGCGGTCAGCTCGATCTCGCACCGGGTGATCTCCTCGATCTCGGCGATCGCGGTGGTGTCCGTCGGATCCGCCATCGCGATGCGCAGGACCTTGCCGGTGCTGTCGTCCTGGATCGAGAGCGGCAGGATCTTGAGGCGCACGCAGACATCGCGGGCGACGAGGCGAAGCGCCTCGGGATCGACCACCACGTCGGCGGGATCGAGCAGCGGCACCCGCGTCTGCTTGCGCAGCGCGCCGACCAGCGCGACCTCGTCGACGTCGAGCTCGCGCACGAGGATCTCGACGAGGGACTGCTTGCGCTCGTCCGCCATCCGCCCCGCCTTCGCGGCGATCAGCTTGGTGATCAAGCCGGCCTCGATGGCGATCTCTGCGAGCGTCTTCACTGACCGTCCGGTGCACCCGACAAGATTCGAACCGGTGACCTTTGGCTTCGGAGGCCACCGCTCTATCCAGCTGAGCTACGGGTGCGTGCGCCGCAGTTTCTACCATAGGATGAGGCATGGCGATCGATTACGTGCTCGCGATTGGTTGTGAGCCGCAGCGACAACTCGGCGTCGAACGCCTGGTCACCCTGCACCGTACCCGGATCATCGCGCGGTCCGCGATCGCGCACATGCGCCAGGACGGTGACGATCGCGACCCGAGCGAGATCGAGGTCCAGCTCACGATGCGCAAGCCCGACGGCGACAGCGCCCGGGGCGTCACGCTGCAGGATCTCGTCGACGAGTCGGCGGCGCTCGACACGGTCGCGGACCACTGCGCGACCTGCCCGGCGAAGCTCCCGCGGGAGTTCGCGTGCCATCGCCGCATCCGCTACCCGATCCCCGAGCACGTCGAGCAGTGGCTGATGGGCCGGCTGCCACGCGCCCTGGCGACGACCGCCGGGGCCCTCCTGGTCCGGGGCCTGGGGGAGTTCGACTGGGATGGTGCCCCGACCGCCAAGCTGCGGGCCGCGGGCGAGACCTACTTCGAGAGCCGCGCCCCGTACGGCGTGCGGTGGGAGGCCGACGACAAGTCGACCATCGAGATCTCCGCCGACCAGCTGTTCCAGATGATGTTCATGGTCGGTCACATCGCCCCGACGCACTCGCTCATGCTCGCGCTGTTCTTCGGTGCGATCCCGCACGACACGTCGATCCACGACCTGACGGACAAGGAGGCGCGCACCCGAATTTTGGAGGAGTCGAGCATCCCGCCCGAGCCCGATGCCGACGTCGAGCAGCTCGCGGCGTTCCTCCGCACGCTGGCGCTCGCCGCCCGGCTCGAAGCGACGATCCTCGTCGACGGCTAGCCGCATCGACCCGCGCCGGTCGCGGGTGATAGCTTCCGGTCATGGGACGCAAGGAAGACGCGCTCGAGTATCACCGCCGGGGTCGCAAGGGGAAGCTCGAGGTCGTTCCGACCAAGCCGCTGGTCAGCCAGATCGACCTGTCGCTCGCCTATACCCCGGGCGTCGCCGAGCCGTGCATGGAGATCTTTCGCGACGAGGAGAAGTCGTGGGAGTACACGGCGCGCGGCAACCTCGTCGCCGTGATCTCGAACGGCACCGCGGTCCTCGGCCTCGGGGACATCGGCGCCGCCGCCGGCAAGCCCGTCATGGAGGGCAAGGCCTGTCTGTTCAAGAAGTTCGCCGACATCGACGTGTTCGATCTCGAGGTGAACGAGAAGGACGTCGACCGGTTCTGCGACATCGTCGCGGCGCTGGAGCCGACGTTCGGGGGCATCAACCTCGAGGACATCAGCGCCCCGGCGTGCTTCGAGATCGAGGAGAAGCTGCGCAAGCGGATGCGCATCCCGGTGTTCCACGACGACCAGCACGGCACCGCGATCATCTCCGGCGCTGGCCTGCTCAACGCGGCCGAGCTCGCGCACAAGCAGCTCGCCGACATCAAGCTCGTGGTGTCGGGCGCGGGCGCGGCGGCGATCGCGTGCGTGGAGTTCTTCATCCAGCTCGGGATCACGCTGGCGAACGTGATCATGTGCGACTCCAAGGGCGTGATCCACGCTGGTCGCACCGACCTCACGCGGCACAAGCAGAAGTTCGCGATCCCCGACGACGGTCGCCGCACGCTCGCCGAGGCGCTGGTCGGCGCCGACATGTTCCTGGGCGTGTCGGTCGCCAACGCCGTGCAGCCCGCGTGGCTCCTGCCGATGAACGAGCGCCCGATCATCTTCGCGCTCGCGAATCCCGATCCCGAGATCTCGTACGCCGACGCGCTCGCGGCGCGCCCCGACGCGCTCGTCGCGACCGGGCGCTCCGACTACCCAAACCAGGTCAACAACGTGCTCGGCTTCCCGTACATCTTCCGGGGCGCGCTCGACTGCCGCGCGACGAGCGTGAGCGAGGAGATGAAGCTCGCCGCGGCGCGCTCGCTCGCGCAGCTCACGCGGGAGCCGGTGCCCGACTCGGTGATCATGGCGTACGGCGGCAAGGCCCTGAAGATGGGCGCCGACTACTTCATCCCCAAGCCGTTCGATCCGCGCGTCCTGTGGTGGGTCGCGCCGTCGGTCGCGCAGGCGGCGATGGCCTCGGGCGTGGCGCGCATCAAGTTCGACATCGACGAGTACCGCGAACGCCTGATGGCGAAGGGCAGCAACGCCGCGTACTCGATCATGCGGACGATCGGGCGCGAGGCGCGGCGCGATCCCAAGCGCATCGTGTTCCCGCACGCCGCCAACCCGCGCCTGCTGCACGCCGTGCAGCAGATCGTCGACGAGGGCATCGCGAAGCCGGTCCTGCTCGGGCGGCGCGCCGAGATCGCGGCGATCTGCGCCGAGCTGTCGCTCGACATGCTCGATCGAGGCGTCGAGGTCATCGATCCGCACACCGCCCACAACCCCGCGTACGTCGAGCGCCTCTACCAGCTGCGCCAGCGCAAGGGCCTGACGGTCTACGCGGCCAGCAAGCTCCTCGAGAAGAGCGACTACTACGCGGCGATCATGGTCGATCGCGGCGACGCCGACGGCATGGTCACCGGGCTGCGGCTCAACTACCCCGAGACGATCCGGCCGCCGCTCGAGATCCTCGGGCTCAAGCCGGGCGTCAAGGTCGCCGTGGGGCTCTACATGATGGTGCAGCAGAACTCGGTGAAGTTCTTCGGCGACACCGTGTTCAACATCTTCCCCGACGCCGAGGGGCTCGCGGACATCACCGTGCAGATGGCCGATGCGGTGCAGCGCTTCGGCATCACGCCGCGCGTCGCGATGATCTCGTACTCGAATTTCGGGACGGTCCGCCATCCGGACGTCACGCGCATCCACCGGACCATCGACCTCGTGCGCGAGCGTCGTCCAGAGCTCGAGATCGACGGCGAGATGCAGCCCGAGCTCGCGCTCGATCCGGTGCTCCGCAAGGCGGCCTATCCGTTCTCGCGGCTGCAGAAGAGCGCGAACACGCTCGTGTTCCCGTCGCTGGCCTCGGCGAACGCCGCGTACCAGATCGCCAAGACGATGGGCGGCGCGTCGGCCGTCGGGCCGATCTTGCTCGGGTTCGCCAAGCCGGTCGCGGCGATGCAGAACGAGGCGAGCGTCGAGGAGATCGTGAACATGACGGCGTACATCGTGCTCGAGGCGCAGCAGCTGCAACGCAAGTTGCTCACCGCGTGACCCGGGACGACCAGACCGAGCAGGTCGAGGTCGTTCTCCCGGCGGCGACCGATCTGCCCGCGCGGCTCACGCGCACCCCTGCGGGCAGCGAGCTCGTCGGGCGCACGCTCGGCAAGTTCACGCTCGTCGAGCGCCTCGGGCGTGGTGGGGCGGGCGAGGTGTTTCGCGCCGAGCAGCCGCAGCTCGGTCGCTCGGTCGTGATCAAGGTGCTGCGGCACGACCTGGGGAGCGGGGGCAATCGCGTCGAGCGCTTCCTCCGCGAGGCCAAGCTCGCGTCGCAGCTCGATCACCCGTACGCCGCGCACGTCTATGCGTTCGGTGCGGAGCCCGACGGCGTCCTGTGGATCGCGATGGAGCACGTCCGCGGCGGAACGCTCGACGAGCTCGTCGGGCGGCGCGGGCCGATGCCGGCGGTGGTGTTCGGGCCGCTGTTCCAGCGGCTGTGCGAGGTGGTGCACACGGCGCACGAGCTCGGCATCGTGCATCGCGACATCAAGGGCGGCACCGTGATGGTCATCGAGCGCGCCGGGCAGCTGCTGCCGAAGCTCCTCGATTTCGGGATCGCGAAGCACATGGACGTGTTCGCGATCGGCGAGGCCACGACGCCGACCACCCCCGAGCGTGCCGCGCCTCGAGCTGCCCGAGGCGCATCGCGCGCGGCCGGTGCCCGCGCTTCCGGAGCGCGTGCCGCGGCACCTGGCCGACGCGATCCTGCACGCGCTGGCCAAGGATCCCGACGCGCGGTGGCCGACGGCGCTCGCGTTCGGCGAGGCGGTGCAGCGCGCGGTCGGCGGCGCCGTCGTCGAGGTCGTCCCGATCTTCGAGCCGGCGACGCGCGAGACGTGGACGCGTGGGGCGCCGCAGCCGATCGCCGACGCGGTCGCCCATCTCGCGGGCGCGACGACGACGGTCGAGGCCGACGCGGCGTTGCGCGAGCTGGTCGCGATCGCGTGTCGCTGGCTGGCGTGCATCGCGCTCGCGCAGCTCGGCGCGGCCGACGCCGGGGATCGCGACGTGCGCGCGCGGGCGCGGGCGATCGTCGGGCACGACGACGGCGGTCCGTGGCTCGCGCTCGCGCGCGCGGCCGCGGGGGTGCACCCGCTGCCCGGCCTCGACGCGGCGCTCGCCGGCTCCGAGCCGCTCGCCGCGCTCGCCCTGCGGCTCGACGACCGCGATCGCCCGCGGTCGCTCGTCACGCTCGCGAGCGACATCGCGGCGGCCGCCGACGCGCTGCGGTCGCTCGAGCCGCTGCTCGCCTACCAGCTCGTCGTCGGGTGCGAGGGCGTGGGAGAGAGCTGGCAGGGCACGCGCCGCCGCGACCGCGAGCGCGTCGTCGTGTGGGGCGAGCCGCTCGTCGACGGCGAGGCCGCGCTGCTCGACGGGACCGGGCGCGTGGTCGTGCGGCTCGCGCCGTTCGTGCAGATCGTCGCCCCGTTGCCGAGCGCCGAGCCCGAGGTGTTCTTGTTGTGGCGCGGCGGTCGGGGCGCCGCGCGCCTGATGGCCGCGCCGTGGGGGTTCGAGCGCGACTACGACGCCGCCGGGGCCCGGCTGTCGCAGCTCGCGACCGAGCAGGACGCGCCGCCCGCGGATCCCACCTCCGATCGATCGCCGTACGCGGGTCTCCTGCCGTATGGCGCGGCCGATGCGGCTCGCTTCGTCGGCCGCGAGCGCGAGATCGAGGCGCTCGCGAACCGCCTGGTGCGCTCGCCGCTGCTCGCCGTCCTCGGGCCGTCGGGCGCCGGCAAGAGCTCGTTCATCCACGCGGGCGTGCTGCCGCGGCTGGCCGAGCACTACGAGATCCTCGCGATGCGACCGGGCCGCCATCCGCTCCACGTGCTCGCGGCGTTGCCGCCGGTCGACGTCGACACCGAGGACAGCGCGGGGCTCATCCTGCGGCTGCGCGCGCTCGGCGAGCGCTCGGCGCGCGGGCTCGTCATCGTGATCGATCAGTTCGAGGAGCTCGTCACGCTGTGCACCGACGACGCGGAGCGCACGCGGTTCGCCGAGACGATCGCCGCGGTCGCGGACGATCCCGGATCGCCGGTGCGGGTCGTGGTGACGCTGCGCGACGACTTCGCGACGGTGATCGAGCGCGAGGACGCGCTGCGGGGTCGGTTCGACGTGTTCGTGCTCGCGGCGCCGTCCGCGGCGTCGCTCCGCCGCATCTGCATCGAGCCCGCGCGGCGCGCCGGCGTGCTCGTCGATCCGCGCGTCGTCGACGACATGGTGGCGGCGGTGGTCGGGCGCCCCGCGTCGCTGCCGCTGCTGTCGTTCACCGCGTCGCAGCTGTGGCAGACCCGCGATCGCGCGACCCTGCGGATCACCCACGAGGCGTACGCCGCGCTCGGCGGCGTCGCCGGCGCGCTGTCGACGTACGCCGATCAGGTGTTCGAGAGCCTCGCGCGGCCCGAGCAGGAGCTCGTGCGCGATCTGTTCGCGCGCCTGGTCGCCACCGACGGCACGCGCATCCCGGTCGCGCGCCGCGAGCTCGAGGAGGTGACCGGCGGCCAGGTCGTGCTCGCGCACCTGATCGACGCGCGCCTGCTCGTCGTGCGCGAGGCCGATGGGGTCGACATCGTCGAGGTCGTCCACGAGTGCCTCGCGGACCGCTGGCAGCGGCTCGCCCGGTGGCGCAGCGAGGACGCGGCGGATCGCGCGCTGCTGGGCGACGTCAGCGTCGCGGCCCGGCGGTGGAGCGAGCGCCGCGATCCCGACCTCCTGTGGCGCGGCCAGGCCCTCCACGAGCTCCGCCGGCTCGCCGCGGGCAGCGCCCTGACCGCGACCGAGCTGGCGTTCGCGCGCGAGTCGGCCCGCGCGTTCGTGCGCGCGCGGCGGCTCCGGCGGGGGCTGGCGAGCGTGGCGTTCGCGGCGCTGGCGAGCGTGGCGATCGTGATGGGGTATCTCGGGCTCGTCGCGAACCGCAGCCGCGCGGCCGCCGAGCACAGCGCGACCGAGGCGCACGAGGCGGCGGGCCTCGCCGAGGAGCGGCTGACCGCGAGCCTCGTCGCGCAGGGCCGGCGCGAGCTCAACGACGATCGCGGGCTGGCGGCGCTGGCGTTCTTCGGCGCGGCCCTGGAGCGCGGCGCGGACTCGCCAGGGTTGCGGCTGATGCTCGGGCTGGCGAGTCGCGCGTGGCCGTTCGAGAAGCTGGTCGTGCGCGATCTCAAGGTGTCGACCTTCGTGCGGCTGGCCGCGCCCGGCGAGCTCGTCGTCGCGGATCACTTCGGCAAGCTTCGCTGGTACCGCGACGGCGTCTCGATCGGCGAGCTCGCGACCGAGCTCGGCGGCATCTTCTCGCTCCGCCTGCGCGGCGGTCGGCTGCTCGTCGTCGGGCGCAGCGGGCTCGCGGTCGTGGACGTGGCGACCCGCGCGATCACGCTCGCGCTCCCGCTCGCCACGGAGCCGCTCGCCGCGACCTGGCGCGCCGACGAGATCGGGGACGCGATCGGAGATGAGATCGTCGTCGTGGTCGCGGGCAGCCTGAAGGTGTTCGGCGCCGACGGCAAGCTGCGGCGCGAGGCCGCGCTGCCGGACGACAGCACCGACGTCGAGCCGACGTGGGGCGGCACGGGGCAGACGATGTTCATCGCGCTCGGCACGACGATCCACGCGATCGACACGCGCACGATGACCCAGACGATCCTCGAGCGCGAGACCTACGACGGTCCGGTCGCCGCGCCCGACGGCGCGGTCGTCGGCTGGCTCGACCGCGCGCGCACCGTGCACCTCGTCGGGTCCGACGGCGCGCCGCTGCGGACGTTCAAGCCCGCGAACAACCCCGACCAGCTCGTGATCTCCGCCGACGGCCGGCGGCTCGGCACGGTCAGCGAGCACGCGCTCGAGCTCCACGAGATCACCGGGGCGCTGGTCCGCACGCTCGCGATGGGGTCGAACCAGACGATGATCGCGCTCCGCGGCGACGACGTGTGGGCGGGCACGAGCTCCGGCACCGTGCGGCGGTACGTCGGCGACCGGCTCGTCGCGTCGCTGCCCGTCCACGTCACCGAGGTCGCCGACGTCCGGATCGCCGGCGACCAGGTGGCGGCGATCGGCAGCGACGCCGCGCTGGTCATGCTCGACGCCGGGGCCCGCCACGTCACGTTTGACGAGCCGGCGTGCGCCAGCGGCAGCTACGTGAACCAGGGCCTCGCGATGGGCTATCGCTGCGAGGGGGCGTCGACGATGGCGGTGTACGTGGGCCGCGGGCGGCTCGGCGTGATCGACAGCAGCGAGCTCGAGTTCGCGAGCCGGGATCGCGTGACCGGCCGGGGCGTGGCCGTCGGCGCCAAGACGGTGGTCGCGTTCGGTCCGGACGGGACGACGCTGGCGACGACCCGCGCGCACGTCGGGCCGGCGGCCTTCGTCGATGCCGATCACCTCGTCGTCGCGGCGATCGACGCGCAGACCGGCGAGGGGCGCACGCTGTGGCGGTGGACGTACGCGACCGACGCGTGGGAGGTGCTCGGCCCGCTGCCCGTCCACAAGGCGATCGGCGCGCTGGCGATGGCCGCGGGTGGACTCGTGTACGGCGGTGACGCGGAGGTCGGCCTCGTCGATCCGCGGACGCTGGCGGAGCGTCATCACGAAACGCTCGCCGATCCGGTCGACTACCTCACGGTGTCCGGCGACGGCCGCTGGGTCGCGGTCACGCTGGTGACCGGCGGGACGCTGTTGCTCGACGGCACGACGGGCGCGATCGTGCGGCGGTTCGCGCCCGCCGACGCGATCGGGGTCGCCGCGGGCGTCGACTCGACCGGGGAGCTGCTCGCGCGCCCCAGCCGAGGTGGCGTCACGATCTGGGATCGCTCGGGCGACGAGCTGGTGTGGGGCTTCGACCTGCTGCGGCCAGCCGTGCTCGCGACCTTCGACGCGCAGGGGCGCATCGAGCTGGTCGGTCGCCAGACCGGCGTCCTCGAGATCACCGCCGATCGGCGCCCGGTCCAGGCGATCGTCGGCGAGCTCGCCTGTCGGGTCCCACTCCGGGTGACGAGCGGTCGCCTCGAACCGAACCCACCGACGGCTTGCTCCAGTGCATCCACCCCGCGTACGCTACGTCCGTGATCGTGGCCAGCGAAGCGAGCTCGGTGTGATCGACGACGAGGTCGGTGCGACCACCGAGCAGATCGAGCAGAACGCGCCGTTCGGCGATCGCGTGTTGCTCGTGATCGACGGTGCGAACCTGCAGGCGATGCCGCTGCCCGGCGCCGGCACGCTGACCATCGGGCGCGCGAGCAAGTGCGACGTCTGCATCGACTCGGGTTCGGTGTCGCGCCACCACGCGAACCTCGTGCTCGGGCCGGACGTCGAGCTCGAGGACGTCGGGTCGTCGAACGGCACGTTCGTCGACGGGGCGCGCTTGCCCGCGAACACGCGGACCAAGCTGACCGTCGGGGTGCCGTTCCTGATCGGCGCCGTCACCGTCATGGTGCAGACGCGCGCGGGCGCGCGGCGCGATCCGGCCCCCAGGAGCAGCACGCTCGCCGCGCTGGAGCAGTCGGCCTCGCGCATCGCCGTCGGCAAGCTCAGCGTCATCATCACGGGCGAGCACGGCACCGGCAAGGAG
>JAPLLF010000117.1:2691-15033 GCA_026387715.1 Pseudomonadota bacterium | reverse complement strand
GAAACGGCAGGCGCTGATGCTCGCTGCTTGATCTTCGACCTCGCCAGAGCCCGGAGTCAGAGCACCAGCCCGGCTGGGTCCAATGCGCTACAGGCTCCTAGGCTGCGCGCATGGCGAGTGGATGGCGCGTCACGACCGGCCTGCGCGGACCGGCGCCGATCTTCATCGGGGAGGTCGATGGCGCCGTCTGGATCGGCAACCGCGGCGACGACCACACGACGCTGGCATCGTTCGACGTGCACGCGGGCACGCCGGGCGCCGTTCACGCGCTGCCGACGCCGCTCGATGGCCGGGATCGGATCGACGGTGGGCGCATCGCACAGCAGGTCGGCGACCGCGTGTCGGTGTTCGACGTCGCCGCCGGCCGGCAGCTGTTCGAGGCCGCGTTCCGCGGCGCGAAGCTCGTCCTCGCGCACGGCGGCCAGCTGCTGCTGACCAGGTCGCACCAGGATCCGCCGGAGATGCTCGTCGTCGACGCGCGCACGGGTTCGGTCGTCCACACGATCAAGCTCGGCCTCGGGATCGCGCTGCGCTCCGAGGTGTTCGCCGCCGGCCGACGCGCCGTCGTGTTCGCGACCGAAGCCGTGCTCGGTGTCGATCTCGAGAAGGGCCGGGTCGTCGCGAAGCGTGCCATCCCGGCGCACGTCCGCATCGAGGGCCCGTTCGGCTCGCAGCTGTTCGTCGCGAGCGACGCCGAGCTCGCCTGCTTCGACATCGAGCAAGGCAAGGCGGTGTGGACGGCGCCGCTCGGCCGTGAGGTCGTCGGCGATTCGCTGTGCGCCGTTCGCGTCGATCGCGAGCGCGTCCACGTGATCGGCGCGGTCGAGCGTCCCGACGGCGCGGCGATGCTGATCACGGCGTTCGATCGCGCGAGCGGCGTCCGCGGTGACCTCGTGGAACGCGCGGGCGTGCGCCGTCTTCCGCTCGAGGCGATGCTGTCGCCGCCGGCCGCGCCGTTCGCGATCACCGAAGGTCGCCAGGTCGAGCTCCACGTGCCGGGGCGCCACCCGGTACGGATCCCGCTGCCGCCAGGCTCGTTCGAGCAGCAGCTGTGGACCGCGGATCACCTGTTCCTCCTCGGCAGCGAGCTCCTCGCGATCCGTCGCACGTCGCTGACCGACGCACCCGCGCAACCGCTCGCGCTGACCGCAATCACAACACCCGCCGATGCGCCGGCGGAGGTGACGTTCGTCGGCACCTCGTCGTTCATGAAGCTGACGCATCCGCTCTACGGCGACATTCGCGTCTCGCGCGACGCGAGCTCGCCGGTCCTGAAGGTCGGTGATCAGGTGCTGATCGAGGGCGTCCAGCAGCTGCCCGGCAAGGTGGTCAAGATCGATGGCTGGCGGCCGGCCGGAACCACCGCGGCACCCTCGGAGCTCGTGCTCGGCGTCGACGCGCTCCCTGCCTCGCGGCCGTCGTGGCCTCCGGTCGCCGGCGCCGAAGATCTGCTGTTCACGGCGGGGGAGCGGGACGAGCCCGCGGCGAACCGCGCGCCGCTCGGGCCGGTCGTCGCGGCGATCGAAGCGGCGTTCGGCGGCGCCGTGCCGCTCCTGCACACGCTGGCCGCCGCGTGCGATGCCTCACCACGGACACGCGAGCGCTGGGAGCGGATCGCACCGGCGCTCGGCATCGTCGCGTACGAGCCCGAGGTCGAGGTCCCGGGCCTCGACGAGCTCGGCTTCACCGCGTTCGCTTCCGACGACGGCCGCGTGCTGCATGGCGTCGTGCGCTCGCCCGACGGCAACCAGCGCGGCGTCGCGGTGCTCGACGTCGAGGGCGACCACGACCTCGGGTGGACCGCGCGCACCTTCGAGGAGTGGCTCGTCCGCCAGCTGATCGAGCACAGCGACGAGAGCCGCGTGCGCTTGATGCTCGAAGATCTCGGCCTGCCGGCGAGTGTCCTCGACACCATGTAGCGCGTTGGCTTCGCCACGCGCGACAACATGCTCCGTCGCATGATCGGCTTGCTGGCGCTGCGCCTGGAAGACGGGCTCGCAAGCTCGCCCTGGCGCGGGCCGTCGGTGGATGCGCCCCAGGTGCTTGACGGTCGACGCGGTTCCACCCCACGCTGGGCGGATGGTTCAGTGGTCACGATCGGGGCTGGTCAGCATCGTCATCTGTGTCGGCTGCGGGGGGCGTCCACCCGCGACGGCGTCCAGCGCCCGTGCGGGAACGCCGGGGACGCCGGCGCAGGGCGCGCTCCTGCCGCAGAGCCAGCTCGCGTCGCAGTACGCCACCGGCAAGGTCGACTACTGGTGCCAGTGGCCCGAGTCCGCCGGGTTCTCGGAAGCCGGGCGCCGCTCGCGAGATCGCGCAGGTGTGCGGCCCCAAGGCGGAGCCCGCGCGGATCTCGGGCACCCCGGTCGCGACCCACCTCGCGCGCTTGCAGGCGTACGCCGCCGCGCGGCAGCAGGCGTACGACGCGACCCCGCACGACGACGCGGACCTCGCTGCCGCCCTCGCCGTCGCCGACGCCGACCTCGATGCCGAGGCCAAGGCCGAGGCCAAGGCCAAGGCCGCCAGGCCGACGTGGACGCCCGCGCAGGCAGCCAAGCTCGCACGCGGGCGCACGATGACGTCGTTCTCGTTCCAGGCCAGCCAGCGCGACAAGAACGCCAGCACGACCCTGGGCGTGACCATGAAGCTCGCCGACGGGTCGACGCTGACCTCCGGCCTCGGGGATCCGGTGTTCTTCGGGCTGTTCGCCTGGAGCACCCTGCCGATGGTCCAGGAGGACCAGGGCGTGATCGTCCGCGTGTGGCCGCTCGGCGAGGACGGCAAGCCCGTGGAGGACCGCGTCCAGACCCAGATGGTGTCGTTCAGCTTCGACACCCAGCACGGGTTCACCTGCCAGGGCGAGCCCGGCAAGACCGGCCTCGACCAGAACTGGAACAACAGCGGCATGAAGTTCGCCAAGCGCGAGGTGTTCAACGCGAGCCCGACCTCGCCGGTGCACGTCACGACGATCGGCGGCAAGGGCGGCCACGGCATCCCGCGCGCGAACGGCGACGGCACCAGCGGCGGCAACGGCGGCGCCGGTGGCGACATCACCGTGATCGCCGACCCCTCGGTGAAGAGCTACTCCGTCGTGCACGCCTCGATCGGCGGCAAGGGCGGCAACTCGTCCGACAAGAGCCAGACCAACGACTCCACCGAGCGCGACACCCGCCGCTATGCCGAGGGCTCGCCCGGCAGCTTCGAGGAGAAGCGCGCGCCCGTCACGATCCCGTGATCGTCACAGCCGGCGTAGCGCCACGCTCGCGACCCGGTGATCCGGGCCCTTCTCGAGCACGAGCGTCGCTCGCTGGCGCGTCGGCGCGATGTTCTCGCGCAGGTTCACGACGTTGATCGTCGCCCACACGTGATCCGCGAACGCCGCGGCCTCGGCGTCGGACATCGTCGTGTAGCGATGGAAGTAGCTCGCCGGATCGCGAAATGCGGTCGCGCGCAGCGCGTGGAACCGATCGAGGAACCACGTGCGCACCAGCGGCTCGGCGGCGTCGACGTAGATCGAGAAGTCGAAGTAGTCGGACACGAACGCCCGGCCCGGCGCGCCCGCGGCCAGCACGTTCACGCCCTCGACGATCACGATGTCGGGGCGATCCACCACCGTCACCTCGTCGGTGACGTCGTACGCGAGGTGCGAGTAGATCGGCGCCGACGCCGGGCGGCCCGACTTCACCGCGTCGAGGAACTCGACCAGCGCCTTGACGTTGTAGCTCTCCGGAAACCCCTTGCGGTGGGCGATCCCGCGGGCCGCCAGCTCGCGGTTCGGCAGCAGGAACCCGTCCGTGGTCACCAGCTCGACGCGCGGATGGTCGGCCCACCGGCGCAGCAGCGACGCCAGCACGCGCGCCGTCGTGCTCTTGCCGACCGCCACCGATCCCGCGATGCCGATCACGTACGGCACCCGCGCGCTCGTGTGCCCCAGGAACGTCGACGTCACCGCGTGCAGCGCCTGCCGCGCGGCGACGTGCAGGTTCAACAGCCGCGACAGCGGCAGGTAGGATTGCTCGATCTCGTCGAGCGACAGGTGATCGCCGATCGCGCGCAGCGCGTCGAGGTCCGCCTCGCCGAGCGTCAGCGGCGTGTTCGCCCGCAGCCGGGACCACGCGTCGCGATCGAACCGCACGTATGCATCGACGGCCATCGCCCGCGATGCTCGCACGCTCCGCCGCCGGATCCAGAGTAGCCTGTCGCATGGATCGCGTGAAGCTGGTGCTCCGGTGGGTGTTGACGGTGGCCATGGTCGGGGCCGGCCTCAACCACTTCGTGTCGCCCGCGACCTACCTCGGCATGATGCCCGCGGCGCTCCCCGCGCCCGCCCTGCTCGTCCAGATCTCCGGCGTCGCCGAGATCCTCGGTGGCCTCGGCCTCATCCTGCCCGCCACCCGCCGGCTCGCCGCGTGGGGCCTCATCGCGCTGCTCGTCGCCGTGTTCCCCGCGAACCTCAACATGGCGATCAACCACCTGCCGCTCGGCGACAGCCCCGTGCCGAGCTGGGCGCTGTGGGCGCGGCTGCCGCTCCAGCTCGTGCTGATCGCGTGGGCCGGCTGGTACGCGCGGTCCCCGCGCCGCGCGTGATGGTAGCGCCCGCGGGAACCGGTGCGGGTGCTATCCTGATGGGCGTGAAGGCCATCCGCGCGCATGTCCACGACGGGAAGATCGTGCCTGACGAACCGATCGAGTTACCCGAGGGCGCCGCCGTCGAAGTGCTGGTCCCCGAGAACACAGAGCTGACCATCCGCGAGCGGGCCGAGCTCGACGCGGAGCTGCAGGCCGGCGCCGCCGAATTCGAGCGAGGTGAGTTCGAAGACGCACATGCGCTCGCCCTCCGACTCGTCGCGCGAGCGTGAAAGCGTTCATCTCGAAGCGCGCGGCGTGCGCGGCCGATCGGATCGATGCGCACTGGCGCGAGCGTGCCGATGACCCTGGCATCTTCGCTCGTGAGTTTCTCGAAGCCATCGAGCGTCTCGAGACCACCCAAGGTGGCGGAGCACCGTTTCCCACCGCTCGCCATCCCTCCCTGAAGCGCGTCCTGCTTCCGAAGTCGCGCTGTCACATCTATTTCGACGTCGACGAAGCGAGGCAGACGATCCAGATCCTCCATCTCTGGGACGGCCGCCGCCAACGGCCTCCGAAGCTATGATCGTCTGCATCCGAACGACGGCGAGTCGGCTGGCCTACGCGGGGGTGATCGCGGCGCTCCTGCTCCAGGCATGCTCGTCGCCCACGACGTCCCCGCGCGCGCCGACCGCGCCGCCCGGCTGTATCCGCGCCGAGGCGACCGACCACCACAGCGGCGTCCAGGAGTTCACGTTCGACGCCGACGGCAACCTCACCCTGATCATCGAGCGCGACAACGCCGGCACCCAGCTCGCGCGGACCACCCTCGCGTGGGCGCCGACCCGCATCGTCGTCACCCGCGACGGCGCGTTCGGCAACGTCATGCGCGGCGAGCTCGGCGACCACGGCGAGCTCGTCACGTGGGCCATGGACCCCACGCACGTCGTGCACCTGCGCTGGGACGGCACCTTCGCGCCAGTCGACACCCCGGCCCGCGCGCGCTTCGCCTTCGAGACCTACTATCACGTCGTCGGCGACGAGCCGCTGTTGCCGCTCGACACCGCGTCCCGCGGCGTGTGGCCGCGCATGCGCGCGTTCGTGTTCACCGGCACCGTCGTGCTACATCGCGACGGCAGCCCCGACGCCGACGACACCCACGCGACCTACGATCACGGTCACCAGCTCACCCGCGTGCGCGCCGCCGTCACGACCACGACCGTGTGGCGCGGCGACCAGCCGATCGAGCAGACCGCCAGCGACGGGTCGCGCCGCACGTTCGCGTCGGCCCGCGGCCACCTCACCAACATCACCGGCGGCCCCGACGTCGCGTTCACCTACGACGACGCGCGCAACCTCACGCACGTGCGGACCGACTACCGGAGCGGCGGCCTGGTGATCGACGTCGACGTCTCGCGCTGCGCGAACTGAGGACTGAGGATCGGCGGGAAGTCGCTCGGCGGCAGGTCGGATTCGATCAACGGTGTTGATCGAATCCGACCCGCGTCGACAACACCGAAAATTGCCGAGCCTTCCGGGTACGCGAGGTAGAACGCCCGCATCCGCCGGAGCGTGGCAACACCGAACGCTTTCCCGAACCGCGCCGTCCGTCGCGCCGCAAGCCCGTCGATCAGCCGCCCGCCATACGCGGCGCGCAGCTCACCTTCCTGTTCGACCTCGACGATCTCCCGCCCGACGAGCCAGTACGCGTGGACCATCGCGGTGTTGACGGTCCGCGCGATCTGCGTGTGCGTCCGATCGAGGATCGCGGCGACGCGATCGTACAGCTGTTGCTCGGGTGTTGGCTCCAGGCCAGCCGTCCCGACACTGGTCGCGATCGTGGTCGCGGCAGCTTGGCGCTGCGCACGTGCCGCGCGGCGACGCTCGGAGGCACACGCCCGGCAGAGATGACGTCCGTGATTGCCGCCCGAGAAGGCCTCGTTCGGCTTGGTCTGCTGGCAGCTCCAGCACCAGTGTCCCCGCTCACGCTTCTTCTTCATGAGTCCCTCGGGTCATGGCTCGGCGGGACCGCATGCGCGGCACACGTGACGTCGGGCTCGGAAGACACGAGCATGAGATCTTGGTAGCACAGCCCCCCGACATGGCGTCATTCCCTCAACCCGGTGCCCCCTCGAGCCCGAGCGCACGTACGCTCCATGCATGTCGTTCACGTGGGCGTTCGTCGGTGCCTTGACCTGTCCAGCGTCCGCCCTCGCCAAGATCAAGCGAACGGCCCCAGCACGGCTGACGTCGCTCGACGACATCCGCAAGGACCCGACGCTGCTGCGCGACGCCATCCATGTCAAGGGCAGCCTGGTGCTCCGGCGGCTCATCGACAAGAGCAGCTACGCGGAGGAGCTCACCCTGCTGCGCGCGTTGCTGTCCACGCTCGCCAGGCAGGGTGCGCGCGGAAGTGGCGCGCTGGTCTCGTTCATCGACGGTGGCCCCGACGCCGCCGGGGTCGCCTTCGAGCTCGCGGGAGGTGCGGTCTCCGAGACCTCGCTCACGACCAGGAAGGCGGTCAAGGCGATCGTGAGCTCGCCGCCGTATCGAGCGCTCGTCGCGCGGTGCGAGGAGGCGTTCGCGAGCGCACCCAAGGTCGAGGGCGACGACGACGCCGACATCCGCGCGCTCGTGCTCGGGCTCCTCACCCCGATCAAGGACACCGTCCTGCTACGAGCGGCGAGGCAGGCGAAGCTCAAGATCGAGGTATTCGAGAAGGGCAAGGCGGTCCAGTTCGTCCCGCTCCTCAAGCGGCACCCCACCGCGCCGTCCCTGCGCAAGGCGCTCGCCGCCGGCGGCTCGGAGTGGAGGTACATGATCAACGCCGCGCCGCTGGTGCTGCTCTCGTACATCCGCCCGGAGCTGGCCACCGACTTCGCTCGACACCTCGTGGGCCGCGGCAGCGCTCGGCCACAGCTCGCGCGGGCCGTGATGCCGATCCTGGGCGACTCCCCCTTCAAGGACGACTTCGAGCGGTTGTGGACCGGCTTCGAACACGAGCGTGGGGCCCGTGTCGGCGAGGAACCCGCGGAGGCAGCGTTGATCGCGTCGAGCTATCCCGGGGTCGACGCCCGCGTCCTCGCGGCCCTGCGCGCCGAGATCGGGACGCCGGCTCGCTGGAAGGCCACCTACAACACCCAGACCACCGAGGCGCTCGTCTCGATCCTGTGGCGACGAGATCACGCCCCCGGCGTCCAGCTCATCCGTGCGGCCGCCAAGACCCACCCCGATCCATCGGCCTTCGATCCAGCGCCGCAAACCCGCGGCAAGCGCCTCGATCGCTGGTGGTAGGCACTGCCCCGTCGATAGGACCACCGTGACCAACGATCACCATCACGACAACGTCGTCGAAGCCTGGCATCGCGTCGAGGCCTGGCTCGCGCGTGAACATCCCGCGGGCGCGCAGATCCTCGCGCCTGGCGCCAGCGCCGCGCAACTCGAGCAACTCGTCGTCGACTTCGGCAGCGCCCTGCCCGCGGACCTCCGTGCCTCCCTGGCGACCCACAACGGCCACGCGCCAGGCTTCCAGTTCGACTGGTTCGTCCACAGCTGCGCGTTCGACTGCGGCGGCGGTCCGTTCAAGCTGCTCAGCATCGACGAGATGCTCGACGAGTGGCGGCTGCGCGACCATGCGCTGACGCTCTCCCGGGACGAGAACGCCGCGCTCGCCGGCCCCGCGGTCGGCGTGCGGCCGGTGTACTGGAACCGCGCGGGCTGGCTGTCCCTCGCGCTCGGCGACGACGGCGACTGCTTCGTCGTCGACCTCGATCCGGCCGACGACGGCACGCTCGGCCAGGTCTTCGCCTGGTACAAGGCGGATGGCGCCGCCTGCGTCGTGGCGCCGAGCGTCGAGGCCTGGCTCGCCCGCCTGGCCGCCTGCATGGAGTCCGCGAAGATGTACGTGGATGCAGAAGGCGTTCACCACGAGGACGAATGAGGCCGTGACGTCGATGGCCCCTCCGATCGATCGCCAGCGCGCGATCGTTACCGGGATGGCGAGCAAGAGCGCGCGTTGTTGCGGCTCGCGGTGGCCGCGACCGCGGTCCAGCGTGCCGGGGACGTCTACAGTCACCGTCGATCGCTCAGCGCGCCTTCTGCGGTGCCAACCGCTTCTGGTTCTGGAGCACGGCCTTCTCGTTCACCGGTGCAAACCGAGTCCGCGACCACGGTTCCAAACGAGACGTGTGAAAGACTCGCGCAACCCGCGGGGGCAGCCCACCCAATGAAGACGGACCCACCCGAGCTCGCGCGCCAGCGAGCGAACATCCTCAACGCGATCGATGCGGCCGACCTCTCGAAGCAACGCACGGCACTCGCCGCGCTGATCAAGCCGGTGATCGGACTGTCCGCGTGTAAGGCCAAGAAGGCAGACCTCGCATCGGGCGCGACGCGGCTCGGCGGCAACCCGGATCTGGGGAAGCGCGGCTGGCCGAAACCAACGATCGCCGACCAGCCGCTGCTGTTCGTCATGCAGATCCAGCTCGCGGACATCACGCGGTTCGACGTCGACCAGGTGCTGCCTGCCAGCGGCCTGCTCTCGTTGTTCTCGGACACGTATTGTGACGACGTGCGCGTGATCCACACGCCCACCGACGACTCGCTCGAGCCACACACGTCGGACGATCCGTTCACCGCCTGCGGGCTCGACTTCGAACCCGGGTTGATGTTGCCGATCGCCCCCTCACCATGGCTCGACCGCGAGCTGTCGCCGGACGAGACCGAGCGCTACGCGAACCTCGACTACGCCTGGCGAACCACCGAAACGAGGTGGCAGCGAGCCAGCGCCGGCGACCCCGGCTATCACCAGCTCCTCGGCTACTCGGGCAGCGACGTCGACCTGCAAGGCGCCGACGAAGCCGCGCTGATCGCGTTCGACTCTGACGACCGCGCGACGATGTCGTGGGGGGATGTCCAGCGCGTCTGGACCCTGATCTCGCACGAACGCCTCCGAGCGGGCCAGTTCGACCCGCTACGCGTGACCCTGTAGCCCGCGACCACTGGTTCTGGCGATCTCGATCGCTGGTTCCCTGGTCGTCGTGACGTTGGCGATTGGCAACGCGCGATACTTGCCGGGATGCTCGGCGACCAAGAGTGCACGTTGTTGCGGCTCGCCGCGGCGTTGCCCGCGGTCCCCGGCGCGCTCGACGTCTACGTCGACTGGCTGTTGACCCACGATCCGCTGCGGGGCCAGCTGTTCCAGCAGCGGCTGCACCGCCAGCGCACCGACGGGCCGTTCGCAGGGGCGCTGTCCGAGGGGCCGAAGGAACGCGACGCCTGGATCACCGCGCTCGGCCTCGAGGCCGCCCGCTGCGAGGAGCTCGACTTCGATCCGCTGCCGAGGCGGCTGACCATCGACGGCGCGCACCTTGCCCTGCTCGAGCCCGTCCTCGACGCCCTGCCGTTCCTCCACGTTCATCTCGTCCTCGCGTCGCACACCGTGGCGTCCGTATTCACGTGTCCCGTGATGGCCAAGGTCCGGTCGCTGTCCTGGCGCGCCCAGGGCTACGAGGCCAATGACGACAACGATCAGTCCCAGATCACCACCTACTTCGGCGACCGCGTCGTCGCCGCGCTCGCCGCGTCGCCCAACGTCACCCAGCTCGAGACCCTGTGGCTCGGCGGTGACGCCGCTGGCAGCACGTGCGCGCAGCTCGTGGCCGCGGTGCCGTTCGTCGCGTTGCGCGAGTTCTCGATCTACGAAGAGCCGGTCGGCTCGGACGGCGCCGCCGCGCTCGCCCGCGCGCCCCTCGCCGCGACCTTGCGACGGCTCAGCCTCACGCGGTGCGCGATCGGCGACGCCGGCGCCCTGGCCCTCGCCAGCTCGTCACACTTCGCGCAACTCGAGGAGCTCCATCTCGTCGGCAATGGCATCAGCCCCGTCGGGGCCGCGGCCCTCCGCGCTTCGCCGCACCTGCAGCGCTTGACGGTACTGTCCGGGCTCGACCTCGACGGTTCGCGCCGTTGAACGTGCAGGCACGTGCAGCTCGGAGCACGTCCGTGGTGTGAGGCCACCACGACTCGAGGAGAGCGAGCATCCACTGCCCTGCGAACGCGACTAGGATTGCACGCGATGCGCCGCTACTTCGTCACCGCGATCCTCGTTGGCGCGTGCAGCGAGCCGACGTCGATGCAGACCGCACGACCGCGGAACAGCCCGGTGCCCGCACCGAGCGCCCCAGGCCTGCCGCAGCCCGGTGATGCCCGTCGCGCTGTCCTCGCGGTGACGGATTTCCGCGTGTGCCTCGCGCGCGATGCGCGGCGGATCTCGTGCTGGGTCTCAGGCGAGGACCCGGACCGCAGCAGCGGCAACCTCGTCGAGCGCAACCACGCGCTGGCGGCGGACATCGCGGTGCTCGCGGGTGGCAAGAGCCACGTGTGCGCGCTCGATGCGACGGGCGCGGTGTGGTGCTGGGGCAACAACGACCACGGGCAGCTGGGCACCGGAGGCAAGCCACACAGCGACGAGCCGATCCGCGTCGGCCTACCGGGGCCCGCGACCGACCTGACGCTCGGCTACGAGACGAGCTGCGCGCTCGTCGGCGGGAAGCCCTACTGCTGGGGCGAGCTCGAGCAAGGCGGGGCCCCGCAGCGCACGCCGCACCAGGTCGAGATCCCGCGGCTGGCGTCCAGGCTGGCGATCACGATGAACATGCTGGTCGCGATCTCCGACAGTGCGGTGCACTTCTACGACACGGCCTTCCTCACCGAGCGCGCGATGGTCGAGAAGGCCGAGGCTCCTGCCCCGGCCCTCGGCGCGGTGCGCGAGGTGCAACTGCGCGCACTGTCGGGCTGCGCGCTCGGTGTCGATGGCACCGTGACGTGCTGGAATGGGATGCCGCCGAGCGACACGTCGAGCCGGATCCGGCGTCCGGCACTCGCCGGCAGACGCGTGCGCCAGCTGGCGACGCTGCAGAACGGCGCATGCGCGCTGATGGTTGACGACGTGCTCGTGTGCTGGGGTGGAGTCCCCGGAGATCTGGACGAGCCACACGAGGGCATCCGCGAGATTCCGTGGGAGGCGCCGCGCGTCGTCCCGCTCGACGGCGAGAAGATCACCGCGATCGCGGCGACGTCGTACGGCTTGTGCGCCGCGGTCGCCTCCGGAGGTGTGACCTGCTGGGGCCACGACATGGTCCGCGGCCACGCGCGGTGACGAACGTCTACAGCCATCCACATCGCAGTCGCCGACGAGGCGCCGAGCCAGCGGGACACCCTCGCGACAACCTGATCGGCCAGCCGCCCGAGGTCGCCGATGAAGTCCCGTTCTGACCCGCGAGGAACTCGCCCCGACGATCCCGCGCTCCAGCTGACGCGCTAGCGGCAATCGACGACGACCGAGCGTGACCAACTCCGCCACCGGGCGGAACGCCTCGATTCGAATGCGCAAGTGCGCGACATCGCTCGGCCCGAAATAGTTCGCAACCGTTGACCACCTGCGGTCGAAGCGTTGCGCACGCCCAAGACGACGGTCACCCCCGATGGACCTCGCGTCCCCACCGCTCACGGAGCCCCCATGATCCTTCACGCACTCACGAACCGACTCGACGGGCCGAAGGTCGACGACGACAAGCCCTTCGTTCGCCGGCCGTGGCAGGTCGTCGCGAACGAGGCGGCGATCCTCGAGACGCTCGATCGTCCAGCTCTCCTCGGCGAGACGATCGCCATGACGTATCAGCGTCGAGAGCAGCAACTCGCGGCACTCCTCGCTGCGCTTTCGGCCCACGAGGCCCGCGAGCTCCATCGCCGGCTCTCGCACCCGACGGCCGACAATCC
>JAPLLF010000117.1:0-2679 GCA_026387715.1 Pseudomonadota bacterium | reverse complement strand
CGGCCGACGATCCGATTGCCTCGCGCTTCGGCCGTATGATCGTCGAACGCCGCCAGCGACTGTTGGCGTTCCTTGCCGATGCGCCGCGCCGCGCGGCTCTCCAGAAGGCCCCCAAGTAGTGCGCGACCTCCAGCAGATGCTCGCGCAGACGGGAACGCCATATCGCGATCACGTCGAATATCTCGAAGATCAACTCGCCGCGATGCGCCTGCGGCTCGAGGTTGCCGTCGAGATCGCCACGACGGGATCGACGACGCGCGCCGGCGAGACCATGGCGCTCGAGGTCGTGATTCAAGCGCGTCTCGATGGCTCTGATGCCAGCAACGTTCCGATCGCGCTCGTCGACCGCCGCTTCGGGCTGAGCCCTTCAGAGCGATCGATCCTGTGGGCGCTCATCGCGCACGATCTGTGTCCCGCGTCTCGATCGCTGATCCGCCAGCTCAACACCGAGCCGGGCATGGATCCGACGACGGACACGTTGCGGCGGATCACGTTCGGCCCCACCCCCGGATATCCGAGCGCATGGACGGACCTCGTGCCTGCGGGCACGCTGCGCGCGCTCCAGCTGATCGAGGCGAGCGGTCCGGTGGACCTGCCGATCCATCGACAGGCGTGGAAGGTCGCGCCGCGCATCCTCGCGCTGGTGCATGGGCAGGGTGGCATCGATCCCGGCGTCGAGCACTTCGTCTCCGCGTGGTCGCGACGAGATCCAGTCGCCACGTTCGAGGTATCGGAGCACGTCGTTCCCCAGCTCGAAGGCGTCGTTGGCGCCGGTGTCGTGATCGCGTTCGGCCCCGCCGGCAGTGGGCGACGCTCGCTGCTCGCGTCGATGTTGCAACGACAGGGGCGATCGGTCGTCGTCGTGTCGTGCGCGGCCATTGCGAAGGACGCTGCGACCGCAGCCCGGGAGCTCGCGTGCCTCGACCGCGAGTGCCGACTCCTCGATGCATCGCCGATCTTCGTTGGCCTCGACGCGCTCGGCGCCTCCGGTGAGATCGTCGATCGTATCGGGCTCCTCGAAGATCGGTTCCCCGCGCTCGCGGCCACGAGCAACGGGCCGATCGCACGGCGTTGGCGCCGTCCACCGCGAAACATCGAGTTCGCGAGCCTCACGCGCGAGCAACACGTGCGGCTGTGGCAACGCGCGCTCCCTGCAGCGTCGGTGGAAGACGCGCGCGCGCTGTCGACGATCTACCCCCTCTCCCCGGCGGTGATCGCGAGCACGGGAAGCATGCACGCGGACCGACCGGCCACGATCGCGACCGTCGCCGACAGCCTCCGCTCGTTGCTCGATCACCAACTCGGTGGGCTCGCGACGCGGATGACGACCATGCAGACCTGGGATGACGTCGTGTTACCCAGTGATCAGGCCTCGGCCGTCGTCGAGCTGCTCGCGCGTATCCGCGAGCAGCGGACGGTGTTCGAGCAATGGGGATTCGCCGCGAAGGTCGGCAAGGGCATCGGCGTTGCGGCCTTGCTCTCGGGGCCACCGGGTACCGGCAAGTCCATGACAGCAGCGCTGCTCGCGAAGGACCTCGGCGTCGAGCTGTACCAGGTCGACATCAGCAAGGTCACCTCCAAGTGGATCGGCGAAACTGAGAAGAACCTCGGCGCGATCTTCGATGCGGCGGAAGCCGGACACGCCATGCTCCTCTTCGACGAGGCTGACACGATCTTCGGCAAGCGCACCGACGTGAAGTCGAGCAACGATCGGCACGCGAACCAGGAGACCAACTATCTCCTGCAGCGAATCGAGCGCTTCACGGGCATCGTCGTGCTCACGACGAACTACGAATCCGCCATCGATGAAGCATTTCGCCGCCGGCTCGCCGCGCACATCCGATTCCCGGTGCCCGAGACCGACGAGCGCCTCCTCCTCTGGCGGGCGCTGATTCCCACCAAGGCACCGACGTCGGGGGACCTCCGGCTTGCGGACCTCGCCGAGAAATTCGAAATGAGCGGCGGCTACATTCGAAACGCCGTCGTGCGTGCGGCATTTCTCGCTGCCGCCGAAGGCAGCGCCATCCACGCCAACCACCTCCGTTACGCCGCGCACCTCGAATACGAGGGCATGGGCAAGATCTCGACGCGCAGCTGAAAGGAACCGTTATGGCCGAACCCGGACGTGAGCAAGCACAACAAACCCTTCCGAAGCGCACTCCAGGAATGGAAGAATCGGATCACACGCAATACATCGACCTCTTGTTCCAACGAGCGAGCGAGGCCATACGAGTGGCGATTCGAACGCCCATCGCATCGCTTCCGCAGGTCGTCAACGCGGCACTGAGCGATGCGCGTCAAGCAATCGGATCGCTCGACATCGCGGGGACGTCACTCGCGCCAGCGAAGCTGTCATCGACTGCCGACGGCCTGTACGACGGGCTCATGAAGCTCGTCGCGCACCTCGGCGACATCTACCAGCCCACCGATCGCGTGAACGAGACGTTGCAGCTGCTCACAACCTCGATGACGAGGCTCGGATGGATCCCGCCGAGCGATGCCGAGCGTGCGCCGCGATCGAAGGCAGCGGAGGAGAAGGGCCAGACGACGTTTGTTGATGGCAGCCTGATCCCGTCGCGTTTTGACGGTTGGGGTCGCCGAGCGGCGGGATAGTCGCGCCGTCGAGGATCTCGCCGTTAGGATCGATTCGCGAGGACGCCGAAAAAGATCGAGGGCCTC
>JAPLLF010000972.1 GCA_026387715.1 Pseudomonadota bacterium | reverse complement strand
CGTCGCCGATGCCGCCCGCGCGACCGCCGCGATCGCGCGCGCGATGGGCTCCGACCTCCAGTCGCTGTTCGTGCTCGCCGGGATCCCCACGACGATCGACGCGATCGGGAGCGCGATCGTCGAGCTCGTCCACCATCGCCCGCCAGGGGCCAGCGACGTCGCGCTGCTCGTCGAGGAGCTGCTCCGGCGCGCGTCGCCGATCGCGCAGTTCGCGCGCCGCGCGACGCGCCCGACCACGCTCGGCGGCCGGAGGATCGAGGCCGGCCAGCAGGTCGTGCTGTGGTTCGTCGCCGCGAATCGCGATCCGCGCGTGTTCGCCGATCCCGACGCGTTCGATCCGCGTCGCGCGCCGAACCCCCACGTCGCGTTCGGCGTCGGCCCGCACCGCTGCCTCGGCGCGGCGCTCGGACGTCGCATCCTGCGGGCCGTCGTGCGCGCGGCGCTCGCCCATCGCGTCGAGCTCGCGGGCACGCCCGTCCGGCGCGCGTCGAGCTACCTGCGCGGCTACGACCGCGTGCCGATCTACGTCGCGAACACGTAGGCGAGGATCCCCACGCCCGACACGAGCACCGCGACGATCAGGATCACCACGATCCGCGGCACGCCCGACGACGACGCGCTGTCTGGCGTCGAGGCCGTCATCGCCGGCGTGACGAGCGCGGTCCGGTCCGGCTGCGTGCCGTAGCCGGGGGCCGGGCGCACGCCGGTCTGCGCCATCACCGCCGGCGCCTGCTCGTTGATCGTGCGATCGGGGCTGGTGATCGGCCGCTGCGCGTGGGGCTCGGTGATCGGCCCGCGGCGGGGCGCGCCGCCGTCACCGACGACGAACGCGCTCGTCGCCGGGGTGGTGCCGAGCACCGCGTGCAGCTCGTGGCGCACCGCGATCGCCGACTCGAAGCGCTGCTCGCGCCCCTTGGCCATCAGCCGCGTGACGATCTTGACGAGGTTCGGCGGCACGTCGCGCGGCAGGCGCGGCGCGATCTCGCGGGCGTGCCGATCCATCATGCCGCGCGTCGTCGCGTCGTGGAACGGCGGCTTGCCGGTGAGCGCCTCGTGCAGGATGCAGCCGAGCGCGTAGAGATCCGTGAGGGGATCGACCGGGCTCCCGGTGGCCAGCTCGGGCGCGAGGTACCGCAGGCGCGCCGGATCGAGCGCGGTGAGATCGAGCTCGACCGCGCGGACCAGGCCGAAGTCGGTGATCTTGATGACGTCGCGACGCGCGGCCTCATCGATGACGAGGATGTTCGACGGCTTGAGGTCGCCGTGGCTGACGCCGCTGGCGTGGGCGGCGGCGAGCGCGTCGCAGATCTGGATCGCCATCGGCACCACCCGCCGGACCGGCATCGGCTGGCCGGCGATCTCGTGGTCGATCGAGCGCCCGCGCGCGAGCTCCGAGACCGCGTACATCACGCCCTCGGTCATCCCGAAATCGAGCGAAGTCACGATCGACGGCCCCGCGAGCCCGCAGGCGATGCGCGCCGCCGCGAAGAACCGGTCGGCGCTCGCGCGGTCGCTGGCGTAGGCCGGGCGCACCAGCTTGATCGCGACCTCGCGCTCGATGATCACCTGCTTGCCGAGATAGGTCGCCCCGAGCACGCCCTCCCCGATCAGCGCGCCGATCTGGTACTTGCCGCCCAGGACCCGACCCTCCATGCCGCCGGCTTGCGCCCGCTGCACCACGAGCCGCGTGCCGTCCGTCATGCAGTGGGCGACGCGGATCGGGTACGCCTGGCCGCAGGTCGGGCACAGGGCCTGGTCTCCGCTCACGTCCAGATCCTCTGATACCGTCGACGGCGATGCAAGCTGTCACGGTGAAGTGCCCCGAGTGCGGCGGGATGCTCGACGCCGGCACCTCGACCACCGTGACGTGCCCGTACTGCGGCGCGGCCGCCCGGATCCAGCGGCGCAGCCAGGTGTTCCAGCTTCCCCGCGCGCTGCCGCCGGTCCGCCCGGAGGATCCGCCGGCGGTCGCCCGTCAGGTCCCGGTCAAGGGCCCGCTGATCGCCGTCTTCGTCGCCGCGTTCATCTTCGTCGGCGGGATCGTGTTCTCCATCGTGCTGACCACCCGCGCAGCGTCGCGCGCCAGCACCGCCAGCACCTCCATCGCTTCTTCCGGGATGGCCCACGTCCCGGCGATCGACGCCCCCGAGCCGGTGCACTGGCGCGGGGGGCCCCCGCTCGTCCACGACGCCAACGGCGACGGCATCGACGATCTCATCGGCCTGCGTCGCTACTACAGCAAGCAAGACAAGATGGCCATCGTCGCGCTGTCGGGCAAGGACGGCAGCGTGCTGTGGGAGACGCCGTCGCTGGGCACCTACATCGAGGTCTACCGGAGCAAGCTCGCGCTCGTCGACGGCGTCGTCCTCCGCGGCGACACCGTCGCCAACCTGTACGGCTTCGCCGCCCAGGACGGCAAGCCGCTGTAGAAGGCCGAACAGGGCGAGGTGGTCGAGGAGTTCTGCGCCGGGGTCGCGACGTCGGATGCCGGTGGCACCGTGCTCGTGAAGACCGACGACGACAAGTGGTGGAGCGTCACGGTCGCGACCGGCGCGCGGACGCCGATCCCCAAGCGCGGGCGCGACGCGCGCTGCGGTCGCATCCAGGCGCTCGGGCACGAGGAGACGCTCGCGCGCGAGGAGGTGCCCGGCAACACCGTCGCGATCCCCGAGGTCAGCGTGTCCAAGGTGTTCACCCGCGGGACGGCGCCCAACATCGCGATCGGCTACAAGCGCCCCGGCACGGCGGTCGCGATGGTCGCCGGGGTCACCAGCGGCGGCAAGCTGGTCTGGAAGTCCGAGGTCCCCGCCGAGACGCCGCTGCGCTCGCGGCTGTGGGGCTCGGACGACGTCGTGCTCGACGATGCGGTGGTCGCGCTGTTCTACGAGTACCAGGAGGGCCCACCCGCGCTGACGGTGTTCGACCGCGCCACGGGCAACCGCGTGGAACGTGCGGCTCCCCGAGCCCGAGCACGGATCGTTCACCCTGTCCGGGCTCGGCCTGACCCGCGACCTAGTCGTCGTCACGACGTCCGACGGCATCTACACGTTCGAGCTGCGCACGGGTGCGCCGCGCTGGACGATCGCGCGCACACGGGCCACCCGCTGATCTTCGATGGGTGCGGCTCTTTCACCGCGACGCTCGACGGAAGCAATCTCGATCACTTAACGAGCCTGAGCTTCGGTCGCGAGGGCGGCACCGGATTCGGGACCGCGCCGTCGGCGTAGCGTGATTGGTGGGTGCGTTCGTGCTCCTTG
>JAPLLF010000794.1 GCA_026387715.1 Pseudomonadota bacterium | reverse complement strand
GGTTCATAGCGTTCCAGGATCGCGCGCGCCACCCCCGGTCGCTCGGTCGGGTTCTTGAACCGGACCAGGGTCTCGGGCGTCGCGAACTCCGGCGCCAGCTCCGGCGGCAGCCCGGCGACGAGGACGCGCAGCACGTCGGCGGCCGGCAGCTTGTGCGCCATGGCGACCTCGGTGGCGATCATCGGGTCGTCGAACACCTGGGTCGCGTTGGCGATGCCGCCGAGATCGCGGACCGCGTCGGGGATCGGGAGCCGCGCCCAGCCCGGCGCGAGATCGAGCGCGGCGCCGTCCCACGTGACGGTCGACACGCCGTTGATGTCGACGGCGAGCTTGCTGACCATCTCCTCGGTGAGATCCATCAGATCGGTGTACGTCGCGTACGCCTGGTAGAACTCGAGCATCGTGAACTCGGGGTTGTGCGAGCGCGACATCCCCTCGTTGCGGAAGTTGCGATTGACCTCGTAGACCCGATCATAGCCGCCGACGACCAGCCGCTTGAGATAGAGCTCGGGCGCGATCCGCATGAACAGATCGAGCTTGAGATCGTTGTGGTGGGTCTTGAACGGCCGCGCCGCCGCCCCGCCGAGGATGGTGTGCATCATCGGGGTCTCGACCTCGAGGTAGTCCCGCTCGTCGAGGAAGCGCCGGATGCCGCTGACGATCCGCGAGCGCTTGCGGAACACGTCGCGGACGTCGGGCGACATCGCGAGATCGACGTAGCGCTGCCGATAGCGCGCGTCGATGTCGGTCAAGCCACCCTTCTGCTTGCCGGACTTGTCCTCGAACTCCTTCGACGGGAGCGGCCGGAGCGACTTGGTCACGATGTACAGGCGGGTCGCGAGGATCGAGAGCTCGCCGCGCTTGGTCCAGAACACGGGCCCCTCGCAGACGACGAAGTCGCCGGTGTCGAGGTTCGGCAAGATCTGGGCGAAGTCGTTGGCGTCGAGATGATCGACGGAGAGGTAGAGCTGGAGATCGCGCGCGCCCTCCCCGCTGACCGACACGTCGCGGATCGGCGCGAACACGGTCTTGCCGAACCCGCGCTTGTTCATGACGCGACCACCGACGCGCAGCGTCACCCCATCGACCGGCGTGATGGTCTCGGAGCCCTGCGCCGGCTTGGTCGCCTCGTAGCGGGCGCGGACCTCGGCGATGGAGCTCTCGGGCCGCAGATCGTTGCGATACGGGTGGCTCCCCGCAGCGCGGAGCGCGACCCCCTTGTCACGCCGCTCGCCCATGATGCGTTCGAGGGTGGATTCGGGAGATTCCTTCACGGG
Organism: Pseudomonadota bacterium; assembly: GCA_026387715.1. Lineage (GTDB taxonomy): Bacteria > Myxococcota_A > Polyangia > Haliangiales > Haliangiaceae > JABFXX01. The sequence goes on along the minus strand of JAPLLF010000794.1, from coordinate 2,971 downwards.
CGACGACATTGGGGGGCGGACCATACCCGATTTCCGGTCCATGCTATCCACGCAGGATGCGCCGCGTCGTTGTGCTGATGTGCCTGGTCGCGTGCGACAGGGCCGCCCCCCAAGCAACCCCCGGTGGGTCAGGATCGGCCCCGGCGCCGGAGCGCTGCGCGGAAGCCAAGCAGGTGGGGGCGATGGCCTGGATCGAGGACGACTACCCCGCCGCGCTGGCCTGCGCGCAGCGAACGAAGCGGGCCCTCGTGATCGACCTGTGGGCGCCGTGGTGCCACACCTGCCTGTCGATGAAGTCGACGGTGTTCACGGATCCTTCGTTCGCCGCCGACGCCGCGAACTTCGTGTTCGTGTCGCTCGACACCGACCGCGACCTCAACGCCGCGGCGCTCGCGAAGTTTCCGCCGTCGGCGTGGCCGACGTTCTACGTGGTGTCACCCGCCGAGGCCGTGCTCGCGCGGTTCGTCGGTTCGTCGAGCGTCGCGCAGTTCCACGCGTTCCTCGACGCCAGCCAGCGCGTCCTCGCGGGTGGCGTGGTTGGTGCTGATGCCCGGCTGCTGGCGGCCGAGCGCGCGACCGCGGCCCGGGACCTGGAGACCGCCGAGGAGGAGCTCACCGCGGCGCTCGCCGCCGCACCCGCGACCTGGGCGCGCCGGCCCGACGCGCTGACGTCGCTGATCTCCACGAAGCTCAAGCGCGACGACAACGCGGGCTGCCTCGCGCTCGCCGAGACGTCCCTCGATGGCCTCGGCGACCCGCCCGCCGCGAGCGACTTCCTCGCGACCGCGATGACCTGCGCCGACAACCTCGAGGGCACCGCCGCGCCGCGTGTCGAGGCGCTCCGCGCCCGCGCGGTCGCGCGCTGGCGGACGCTCATCGCCGACGACAAGGCGCCGCTGTCGATCGACGATCGCTCGGACGCGATGGCCCAGACGCGCGAGGCGCTCGACAAGCTCGGCCACAAGGACGAGGCCAGCGCCATGGCCGAGCAACAGCGCGCGCTCCTCGACGCGGCGGCCGCCAAGGCGGCGACGCCGATGATCGCGATGACCTACAACTGGCCGCGCGCGGAGGTCTACGTCTACCTGAACAAGGCGCTCGAGCTGGTCCCCGCGCTCGAGAAGTCGGCGAAGGATCTGCCGACGGAGTACGATCGCGACGGTTCCGCACCGAGGTCGTGGCGCTGTGGGACACGCTGCCCGCGGGGCAGGCCAACGCCGACGCGCTCGAGGCCGCGAGGAAGGCGCTCGCGAGGATCGAGGAGCCCGGCGACAACGGAACCGGCAGCGGCAGCGGTAGCGGCAACGGCAGCCGCCCCGGAAGCGGCACCGGAACCGGAAGCGGCACCGGCACCGGCACCGGAACCGGCACCGGAACCGGCAGCGGAACCGGAACCGGAACCGGCAGCGGCACCGGAACCGGCAGCGGCACCGGCACCGGCACCGGCACCGGCACCGGCACCGGCACCGGCACGGGCACCGGAAGCGGAAGCGGAAGCGGAAGCGGAAGCGGAAGCGGAAACGGAAGCGGAAACGGAAGCGGAGGCGGCAGTGGCCACAGTCACCACCACCACAGCACTGGGAGCGCGAGCACGAGCACGAACACGAGCACGAGCACGGGCAGCAGCGGCTCCGGCAGCGGCAGCTCCGACAGCGGCAGCGGCAGCGGCACTGCGACGCCGTAACCCAGCTAGGATGCGGCGTGCGCCGCCTGCCCTGCGTCCTCGTCCTCGCCGCGTGCGGCAGCTCCCCGAAGTCATCGAGCCCGCCGTCGCCAGCGGTCGCCGAGCCCACGCCGCGGAAGCCGATCGGCCCCGATCAGCTGTGCCTCGCGGGAGACTGCCAGGCCGGCAAGGGCGTCCAGACCCTCGGGCGCGGCGTGGACCGCGCCGTCGTCGACGGGCGGTTCACGGCGGGCACGCGGACGGGCGATGCCATCGTGTATCGCGTCGCCGGCGAGACCTTCGAGACGCTCGAGATCGACGCGGCGAGCGGCACCGGCACGCTCCACCACCCGAGCTTCGACGTCGTCGGTCAGGTGACCGCGGCGCCGGCACCGCAGCTCGCAGATGCGAGCGCTGCGGTGATGATGCCGACCGGCGAGTGGTTCTTCGCCGAATGGAGTCCGACGACGGTCGCCGCGAAGGACTCGAACCTCACGGGCGCGCGCAGCGTGCCGAAGGTCCCCGAGGACTATGGCGATCTGTTCGCGGGCGTCACCGTCCTCGAGGAGGCCCGTCACGCCGGCCGCGCGCTCGAGCTGCGCCCGCCCGGCGCCGACGACGCGCCGTTCGCGCCGCACGTCGCGATCGCGCCGCTCGTCGCGTTCGTCCCCGCGGGCCGCGGTCCCCGCGGGCCGCGATCGCGTCGCGTACATCGTCGGCGTCGGCGTCGTCGATCCCGAGAGTCCGGCGATGGCGCCGCTGCGCGCCGGCAAGACGCCGACCGGACCGATCCCGATCCTGCGCGCCGACGGCTCGACCGCGCAGCTCGAGATCGCGCGCGGCGTGGTGACGCGCTGGCCGACGTGGACGACGACCACGTCGGGTTGGCGCGAGGTGGTGGCGGCGAAGCGCGCCGCGATCGCGACCCACCGCCTCACCGCGACCGCGACGCTCGCGACCGCGCGGACGGCGCTCGCCGACGCCGATCTCACCGCGGTCCAGGCGACGCTGCGCACCCGCGTGACGACGATCGCCGACGCGCTCGCCACCGCGGTCGCCGAGGCCGATGGCGCGCTCGAGGCGCTGCCGGGCACCGAGGCTGCAGAGCTCGGCGAGCTCCGCGCGCTGCGCGCACGTCTCGCCACTTCACACGCGCACGCCACGCTCGCCGCCCACGTCCTCGAGCTCGCCGATCCCACGCGCGAGGTCCACGCGATCTTCGACGACGCGCTCGGCCAGATCGCGCCGTGAACGGCGCGCCGGTCAGTTCCGCTTCTCGTTCGCGGCCTTGAGCAGGTGCGTGCGGAT
>JAPLLF010001268.1 GCA_026387715.1 Pseudomonadota bacterium | reverse complement strand
TCGAATCACGCCTTGCCTACGCTGCGGCTCGGCGACTCGAGGCTTACGGTTCTCGTCAGTCATCTCGACGAGAACAAGACCAGCTGCTCAGACTATTTCCGGAACTCGCTTCATTTCCCATTAATCGACACGTCTTCAGCTGTGAAGTTCGAGATCTCGCGACGGGCCCGGCGCGAGCTGGAGCAGATCAACCAATGGTGGGTCGCGAACCGAGACGCCCGAGATCTGTTCGTGCGCGAGCTCGCCGACGCGGAACGCCAACTCCGCACTGCGCCCGAGAGCGAAATCTGGAGGAAGCGCGGCGACCAGATGATCCGACGCTGGCTGCTGCCGAAGACCCGCTATCACCTCTACTACCGATACGACGCCACCCAGGAGCAGCTGCTGGTGCTTGCCGTCTGGGGTGCGAACCGCGGCACGACGCCGAGACTCTGACGGCGTCCGCTGGTCACTTCTGGATGGGGAACTCCTTGGTCGTCGCGCCGTCGCCCGGATCGCAGACGATCTTGACGACCTTGGCGTCGCCCTTCGCGGGCGCCTTGACCTTGAAGGTGTGGACGAATGACCGGCCGGGCTCGATCGCGCCCGGCTGGAGCGTCACGGTCTGATCGAACGCGGTGATCGCGCCGGCGGTGACCGTGAGCTTCACCTTGCGCGCGGTGCCCTTGGTCTTGGCCTTGCCGCGGTTCTTGAACGACAGGCGAAACTCCCACTCCTCGCCGCCGAACTTGAGCACGTGCGTGGCCTCCACCAGCGGCGCCTCCCAGTCGTCTCCGGCCGTGATGCCGGTCTTGGGGGGGCCGTCGGCGACGGCGACGTGACCGGCATCGACTGCGACGAGGAGGGAGAGCGACACGCACACGGAAGGGAGGAAGCGCATCGCCGAACGATAGCCGAGATCGGCGGCTGAACGCCAAGCGCGCGCGCGTGCGCACACCGAGGCGAGCCAACCGCGCAATCCGCGCACGTCGCGCGCACGACCGACGCAAACCCGGCGGGTTCGAGCGCGATCCTCGGGCCGATCGCGCGGCCTGGTCGATGCACCGCCCCTGCTCCAAGCACGCAGGAGCGCCTTGTTGGGAGGGAAGACCACTGTCATCGCCGTCGCCGCGCTCCTGGCCATCGTCGGCATGACGATCACGGTCGGCGTGCTGGTGCGGTCGCAGGTCGCAGATCCCGCGCCGCCGCGCCCGCAGGTGGCGCACGCCCCGCGCGCCCGCCCGCACCTGACCAACACCGACGACGTCCGCGCGACCGCGCTCCATCGGGTACACCTCACGGCGACTCCACGCCTCGAGTGCGCGGCCTGCCACGACGTCGGCGCGAACGACTTTCGCGCGCCGCCGGTGGCGACCTGCCTGCAGTGCCACGCCGACCACCCACCCGCGATCCACCGGGGCGCGGTCGACGCAACGGCCTGCCTCACCTGCCACGACTTCCTGGTGCCGGTCGCCAACCACTGGGCCGAGACGTGCGCGCGGTGTCACGTCGAACCCCAGAACTCCCGGCCCGCGATCGTCGTCCACCTCGAGGAAGACTGCACGCAGTGCCACGCCGTCCACGGCAAGCCGGTGACACCCCCATGCCTGACGTGCCACGCCAGGCAGGAGACCGGCCACCCCGCGGGCGGCACGGCGCCGGCGACGTGCACGAGCTGTCACGCGCCGCACGTGCCCGCCCGCGCCGCCAAGGA
>JAPLLF010000976.1 GCA_026387715.1 Pseudomonadota bacterium | reverse complement strand
CGTCGAGGACCGGGTCCGGTTCGACGTCGGGACGATCGAGGGGATCACGAGCGCGATCCCGGCGAACGCGTACTACCTGTTCAACCCGTTCGGCGAGAACCGGTTCAGCGCGCTGAGCCACCTCGACGAGGACGTCGAGCTCAGCAACGCCCGGTTCGCCCGCGACGTCGCCATCGTCGAGACCCTGTTCCGCACGGCCCCGCGCGGCACCTACGTGATCACGTACAACGGCTTCGGCGGCCAGCTCCCGACGACCTACGTCCGGCAGCGCGCCGATCGCCAGCTGCCGAACCCGCTGTGCCTGTGGCAGAAGGTCAGCGAGGAGCCGGCCTGATGACCGACGCGGAGAGCGACTGGAGGTTCGACGAGCAGCTGTCCGGCGAGCTGCAGGTCAGCGCCGGCACCCACTTCACGTCCGTCGTGGTGGCACGGTACGCCGCGCGCCTGCTCGCGCCGCGTCCGGGGATGGTGGTGCTCGACGTCGGCGCCGGGGTCGGCAAGTTCTGCATCACCGCGGCCCGCGAGGTGCCCGACGCGACGTTCGTCGGCGTCGAGTACCGTCCCCACCTCGTGACCGTCGCGACCGAGCTCGCGCGTCGGGCTGCGCTGACCAACGTGCGCTTCATCCACGCCGATGCCCTCGAGCTCGACTGGGCGCCCTACGATGCGTTCTACCTGTTCAACCCGTTCGCCGAGCACCTGTTCGACGGCGCGCTCGCCGTCGATCTCACGATCACGTTCAACCCCGAGCGCTACGTCCGCTACGTCGACGCCGTGCAGCGACGGCTCGCGGCCGCGCGCCCCGGCACCCGGGTCGTCAGCTACCACGGCTTCGGCGGCGCGCCGCCCGAGGCCTACGAGCTCGCCGACGAGGGGTCGCTCGGCACGCGCGAGCTCGAGCTCTGGATCAAGGCGTGACCCCTACTCGTAGCTGATCGTGACGGCGGCCGAGAGCGCGCCCCGCGCGACGACCACGCGATGCGTGCCGGGCGTCGGCACCCAGCGCTCGGCAGCCTCGCCGTCGATCGTCCACGCGAGATCGGCCGACGCCGGGATCGCCACGAGCGAAGGCCGCTGCAGCGTCGGTGCGCGATACGGCTCGAGCACGAAGTGCGCGCCGTCGACCGGCGTGGCGATCGCGAGCGGCGCGTCGGGATCCACCCGCTCGCACTGCGCGGGCGCGCGCGACGCCCGACCGTAGTACTGCGCCCACGCGCGCAGCGCCTCGGGATAGACGACGGTCGGCGCGCCGCACACCAGGCGATGCCAGTCGCACGTCGCCTCGGGCACCTGCCCCGCGATGAACAGCTCGCGCTTGCGATGCTCGCAGTACGGGCCCGGGCGCTTGCCGGACAGCGGGCAGATGTCCGCCGACACGATCGCCGCCGGCCGGGGTGGCGCCGTCGGATCGCCGTAGCGGGCGGCGATCGCGGTGTACGCGGCGCGCAGCAGCGGCGTCGCGCCCTCCGACGACATCACGTGATAGGTCGGCGCGCCGTCGAAGTTGCCGGCCCACACCCCGACGGTGTACTCGCGGGTCACGCCGATCGCCCAGAGATCGGTGAACGCCTTGGTCGTGCCGGTCTTGAGCGCGACGGGGAACGGCAGGTTCATCGGCACGCGATCGCCGAACATCGGCTTGCGCGCGTCGGGATCGGACAGCACGTCGTAGATCAGGTACGCGACCTCCTCGGAGAACACCCGCTCGCGCACGACCACGGGCTCCTGCCAGGTCTCGCCCTCGACCGCCGCCTGCGCGATCGCCCGCGGCGCGATCGGTCGGCCGCCACGCCCGAACGTCGTGAACGCCGCGGTGAGATCGAGCAGGCGCGTCTCGGCGTGGCCGATCGCGAGCCCCCAGTCGTAGTCCGCGTCGGGGCGATCGAGCGTCGACATCCCCGCGGTGCGGAGCTTGCGCAGCACGGCCGCGACGCCCACGCGCTGGAGCGTGTGCACCGCCGACAGGTTGAACGAGCCCGCGAGCGACTCGCGATAGCGCGCGAAGCCGTGCGCGCGGACGTCCTTGGCGTACGCCTGGTGCGCGTCCTCGGGGAGCACGAGGTCGAGGGCGACCGTCGCCGGCGTGTCGCCGTGCTCGAACGCGGTCCCGTAGACGAACGGCTTGAGCGTCGAGCCAGGCCGCAGCCGCGCGGTCACCCCCGAGAACGCGCCGTTGGCGTCGTGGTCGGCGTAGTCCTTCGAGCCCACCATGCCGAGGATCGCGCCGTCGGCGTTGCGCAGCACGACGACCGCGGCCTGCGTGACGTTGCGGCCGCCGAGCCGGTCGAGGTGAGCGCCGAGCGCGACCTCGAGGTGGCGCTGGAGATCCCAGTCGAGCGTCGTCGTGATGGTCGCGCCGCGCGCGAGCCGCGCGGGGAGCCGCTCCTTGACGAGCTCGACGAAGTGCGGCGCGCGGAACACGACCTCGTGCTTCGACAGGTCGAGCGGCACGCGCTCGGCCAGCGCCCGCGCGCTCGCGTCGATCCGGTCGTGCGCCTCCATCAGCGCGAGGATGTGCGACCGCCGCGCCATCACGCGCGGCCACGCCTTGAACGGATCGTAGTGCGTCGGCCCGCGGGGGATCACCGCGAGCATCGCCGCCTCGCCGATCGACAGCTCGCGCGCGTGCTTGCCGAAGTAGCTGCGCGCCGCCTGCTCGGCGCCCCACGCGCCGTTGCCGTAGTACACGCGGTTGAAGTACTGCTCGAGGATCTCGGCCTTCGACAGCGTGCGCTCGAGCCGCGCCGCGAGCACCATCTGCGTGAGCTTGCCGGCCAGCGAGCGCGGCGGGTTCGCGACGAGGCGCACCAGCTGCATCGTGATCGTCGAGCCGCCGAAATCGCCGCCGCGCACGTTGAGCCACGACGCGCGCGCCATCGCGGTCCAGTCGACGCCCGCGTGGTCGTAGAACCCGTTGTCCTCCGACGCGATCGTCGCGTCGATCAGGTGCGGCGAGATGTCCGCGAGCGGGGTCCAGTGATCGCGCGTACCCGCGCTCGACGCCTCCTGCCGGAGGATGAACCCGTTGGCGTCCTCGACGACGAGCGACGACGAGGTCTGCGGGTCGAGCAGGTCCGTGGGGAAGTCGCCCGCGTAGACGACGAGCCCCCACGCCAGCGCGCCCCCCAGCCACGCGCCGAGCGCCACGCCCGCGAGCCGACGCGCGCGCCGTGCCCAGCGGGATGGGATCACGGCTTGGCCTTGATCACGATCGTGTCGAACGCGGTCTGCGACGTGGTGGCCGGGGCGTACATCAGAGTCGCGATCGTCGGCGGGCGCGCGAACGTGCCCGCGGCGATCGCGCG
>JAPLLF010000574.1 GCA_026387715.1 Pseudomonadota bacterium | reverse complement strand
CGCCCACCGGCACCACGGCGAGGTGCGCCTTGACGACGTCGACGAGCCGCCCGGACCCACGGAGCACGAACGCGGTCACGATGGTCGCCGCGAGCATAGCCGAACGCGCCGGGAGGCGTAGGGTCGGTGGATGCGGCGCATCGCGGTCATCGGCCACGTCGAGCACGTCACCATCGCGCCGGTGGCGGCGCTGCCGGCGGTCGGGCAGATCGCGCACCTCGCCGGCGCGCGTGCGTTCGCGGGTGGTGGTGGTGGCGTGGCATTCGCGCAGCTCGCGCGCGGGCTCGGTGCCGGGCTCGAGGTGCTGCTGTTCACGGCGGTCGGCGACGACGAGGCGGGCCGGTTCGTGCTGGCCTCGGTCACGGCGACCGGGGCGCGGGTGTTCGCGGCGCCGCGGCGCGAGCCGCACACGCGCGATCTGGTCGTCGTCACGCCCGACGCGCAGCGCACGATCTTCGTGATCGGCGAACCGCTGCATCCTCGCCTCGCCGATCCGCTGCCGTGGGACCTGCTCGCGACGTGCGATGCCGTGTACTTCACCGCGCGGGATCCCGAGGTGCTGCGCGCCGCGCGCGCGGCCCGGATCGTGGTCGCGAGCGCGCGCCGGCGCGACGCGCTCGCGCGGTCGGGGATCCGCGTCGACGTGATCGTCGGCAGCATCGACGATCCGCGCGAGGCGAGCCGACGAGCGGACTACGCGATGGCGCCGGACGCGGTGGTGATGACCGATGGTGCGCGCGGTGGGACGGTCGAGCGCGCCGACGGGATCGCGCGGTGGTCGCCGACGCCAGCCCCGCCGATCGTCGTGGGCAGCTACGGTGCGGGCGACAGCTTCGCGGGCGCGCTCACGGGCTACCTCGCCACGGGCGCCACCCCGCTGGCGGCGGCGGCGCGCGCGGCGGTCCACGGCGCGGCGGTCCTCGCGGGCCTCGTGCCGCTCGACCACCAGCAGCCGCTCGAGCTCAGCGCGTGAGGTAGCGGGCGGCCGCGATCCCGACGAGCATCGCGCCGACGAACGCGAGCGCGGGCGTCGCGAGCGCGGCCGCGCCGACCAGCGCGGGACCGGGGCAGTAGCCCGAGAGCCCCCAGCCGATCCCGAAGATCGCCGCGCCGACGACGATGCGCCGATCGACGCGCGACCTCGGCGGCTCGTGAAACCGCCGGCCGAGCAACGGGGCCCGGCGCGCGCGGATCAGCCGCGCGAGCGGAGCGTGCACGAGGATCGCGCCACCCATCACGAACGCCAGCGTCGGATCCCACGCACCACCGCCGAGGTCGAGGAAGCCGATGACCTTCGCCGGATCGGCCATCCCCGAGATCAACAGCCCGAGCGCGAACAGCGCGCCCGTCGCGACCGCGACCCCGACGGGCGTCGTGACGTTCGACCGGCTCATGCCGTCACCGCGCGCGCGATCGCGACCGTGATCGCCGCGGTCGCCATGAACGTCCCGACCGCGACCAGCGATCGGCTCGACCCACGCGACAGACCACACACGCCATGGCCGCTCGTGCAGCCGTTCGCCAGCGTGGTGCCGAAGCCGACGAGCAACCCGGCGACCACGAGCAGCGGCGTGCCGGCCGCGGGTGCGCCGATCGCCGCGGGCGAGGCGAGGTACGCCAGGAAGCCGACCGCGATCATCCCGGCGAGGAACGCGATGCGGAAGCCGAAGCCGCCGTCATCGTCGCGCTCGATGGCCCGTCCGAGCGTCCCGCTGATGCCGGCGATCCTGCCGTGCGACAGGAGGGCGATCGACGCCGCGAGCCCGATCAGCGCGCCGCCGAGCGCGCCGTGCCATGCCGAGGTGAACGTCACGCCATCCAATATAGCGGACAACCGGCGTCCGGTATAGCGGATGATTCGATCAGTTCACGGCGCGATCAGTTGTCGTCGCCGCCCGAAATCTCCGACTCGAGCGCGTCCGCCATCGTCGCCACGTAGAGCAGCAGCTCGTCGAGCACGTCGGTGTCGTTGACCAGCGCGAGCGGCACGCCGTAGTGCAGCCAGTACTGGCCCTCTTCGAGGATCAGCCCGCCGACGGCGATGTCGGCGTTGCGCTCGAGCGCTTCCTGGTGGTCGAGCTCGGACTCGTCGCAGACGCCCGACTGGAGCGACAGCCACTGGACGTCGTTGTTCTCGTAGGTGCTGATGATCAGCGCCTGGCTACGGTCTTCGGCTTCCCACGAGTAGACGAGCGCGACGAGGCCGTCCTCGTTCTGGGTGGCGCCGTAGTCCTGTTGAACGTATGCGAGGAGATTTTCCCAACTTGCCATGTGCGGAAACGCTCGCACGATCGCCCGCGTCGTGTCTCCTGATCCCAGTTGGGTTTTGGATCGCGAGATCGCCTAGTTCGGTTCGTCGGGTGCGATCGTGAACCACACGGTGCGCGGGGTGCTGCAATGTCGGCAGCCGACGTCGACGCGGCGGAGCTGCGGCGTCGGGCGCGTGTGCTCGAGCACGCGAAACTGGCCGATGGTGCAGCGCGGGCACGTCAGCGTATGCTCGGCGTGGCCGTCGATCACCGACGCGGAGGCGACCCGGATGGGGCGCGTGGGGGAGCCACCGGGGAGGAGCTTGGCGAGCAACTCGCGGGCATCTTCGCGACGACGCGCGGCCACGAACGGGTCGAGCTTCATCTCCAGAAGCTAGCTTCGCCGGTCGCCTGGCGCTGCTAGGAGATCGGGCAGGGGATGAGCGACGTAGTCGATCACGATCCTGACGACCGAGCTGGTACGATCCTCCCCGATGAGCGAAGCGCCTGTACCGACCGTGAGCGAGGTCGTCGTCGAGCCGTTCTCGGACGTCCACCTCGTGGGCCGGACCGTGATCGCGACGTTGCGCCACGCGACGACGGTGGGCGGCACGATCTACGACGCCGACGGCCAGGTCCTCAAGACCTACGAGGGCCAGCTCCCGCAGGTGCTGACGTTCGATGTCCCCGAAGGCTGCAAGGCGTTCACGCTCGAGGTCGGTGGGCAGCGCTTCACCCGGACCCTCATCGAGGCGCCTCCCGACGAGGCGCACGCGGGTGACCACGACGACGACGCGACGGTGCTCGAGAAGCCGTCGAAGCGCCACGATCACCAGTAGCTACGGCACGAGGACGGCGCGGAAGCGCGCCTTGTTCGCCATCATGTGCGCGAACGCCTGCTCGGCCTGCGCGAGCGGGAACGTCTCGACGCGGGGCCGGACGCCGGTGAGCGCGGAGAACGCCATCGTGTCCTCCGAGTCGATCGCGCTGCCGCTCGGCCAGCCGGCGATCGTCTTGCCGCTGAGCAGGCCCATCGCCGAGACCGTGATCGGCGTGAACGGCGCCGCGACGATCAACAGCTTGCCGCGCGGCTTGAGGCCGTCGACGGTGCTCTGGATCGCGTCGCTGTTCGGCGCGGTCGCGAGGATGACGTCCGCGCCGCCGAGCTGCTGGAGGCCCACGGCCGCGGTGTTGGCCTCGGTGTCGACGTAGGCGTGCGCGCCGAGCTCCCGGGCGAGCGCCGCCTTGTCCGCGCCGCGCGAGATCGCGATCGTGCGGAAGCCCATGCGCGCCGCGTACTGGACCGCGAGGTGACCGAGTCCGCCGATGCCCTGGATCGCGACGGTGTCGCCGGGGCGCGCGCCGCTGTTGCGGAGCGCGTTGTACGTCGTCACGCCCGCGCACAGCAGCGGGCCCGCGTCGACCGCCGAGAGTCCCTCGGGGATCCGCGCGGCGGACGCCGACGGGACGACCGCATACTCGGCGTAGCCGCCGTCGTGCGAGATGCCGGTGACCTGGGCCTTCGCGCAGTTGATGAACAACCCGCGGCGACACGCATCGCACTCGAAGCAGTGCCCACCGTGCCAGCCCACGCCCACGCGATCTCCCACCTTCCACATCGTGACGTTCGCGCCGATCGCGTCGACGCGGCCGGCGATCTCGTGGCCCGGGATGCGCGGCAACTTCATGCCGGGATACGCGCCGCTGCGCGCGAACGCGTCGCTGTGGCACACGCCGCACGCCTCGACCTTGACGCGGATCCAGCCAGCGCCGGGCGTGGGGATCTCGCGCTCGACGATCTCGAACGGGCCATTGGGGGTGGTGACAACGACGGCTTTCATGGTCGGCATCGCGCGAGCGTCGGCGCGAAGCACCCGCGAGACAAGCGGCCACGACCCGCCATTGTGGGTAGGGCCGTCGGTGGTCGGGGCCGTGCGCTTGCGCTCGCCGCGCGATCGGGTCTATCCACCTCGCATGACCAAGACGATCATCGTGGGCGGCTATGGCGTCGGGATCTCGAACGCGGTCGCCGAGAAGTTCGGAGCCGAGGGCTACGCGGTCGCGCTCGTCGCGCGCAACGCCGAGCGCGTCGACGCGGGCGCCAAGGCGCTCGTCGCCAGGGGCATCAAGGCCGAGGGCTTCGTGGCGGATCTCGGCGATCCCGCGGCGGTGCGCGCCGTCGTCGCCAAGATCCGCACGACGCTGCCGCCGATCGGCATCGTGCAGTGGACGGCGTATGCGCCTGGCGCGGGCGATCTGACGACGGCCGATCCGGCGGAGCTCCGCACCGCGTTCGACGTCGCCGTCACCGGCCTCGTCGCGATGGTGCAGGCGGCGCTGCCCGACCTGCGCGAGACCAAGGGGGCCGTGCTCGTCACCAACGGTGGCCTCAGCTACCTGGTCCCGCAGCTCGATACGATCGCGGTGCAGTGGGGCGCGATGGGCCTCGCGATCGCGAGCGCGGCGAAGCACAAGACGGTGCGTCTGCTCGCCGAGAAGCTCCGCCCAGACGGGATCTACGTCGGGGAGGTCGTCGTCAACGGCTCCGTCAAGGGCACCGCGTTCGACTCGGGCAACGCGACCCTCGACGCGTCGACGGTCGCGGCGAAGTTCTGGGCGATCTGCCAGGCGCGCACCGACCTGTCGGTAGCCGTCTCGTAGGCGCGGAGGCTCACAGCACCTCGGTGAACGCGCGGATCGTCGACGCGCACAGCGCCAGGATCACCGCCGCCGGGAACAGCGCCCGGCAGCGCCGGTCGATCCGCACGGCGCGCTCACGCTGGCCGCGCCGCGCGAGGTTGTTCGTCCAGATCGTCTCGACGAGGGCGCTGCCGATCGCGAGGTAGCAGACCACGTACACGCGGTCGGCGAGCGTCAGGTACGAGATCTCGGGCAGCGAGCTCTGCTCGGCGAACTGGAACGCGATCGCCGCGAGCAAGCACGTCACGCCGATGCCCGCCGGCGCGCCGAGATCGTCGGGATCGATCCAGAACACCGAGAAGGCGAGGGCGACGATCACGAGGAGCGGCAGGAAGAACTTGAACAGGTGGAACGTGACGTGGCGGCGCACCGTGAACTTCACCGTGGCGTAGTCGTACGCCGGCGCGCCGCGCTCCCACGTGAACGCGCTCGACCTGTGCGCGTACGTCGGCTCGGTGTAGAGCTTCCAGTTCGACATCATGCGGCGCACGCGCTCGTCGAAGCCGGTCGCGTAGGGCTTGTCCTCGTACGCGAGCTCGGCCGAGGTGAACTCGTTGTCGGACAGCTCGAGCACGAGCTCCTGGGTGTCGAACGGAAACCGCCGCAGGTTGTACTCGGCGCCGAGCGACGAGTGGATGCGTCGCGATCGCAGGCACTTGCCGTCGCGGAGATCGACCTCGTCGCCTGCGGTGCTCTGGCGCGTGACCTCGTTGACGACCTCGGTCTGCGGCGTGAAGCCCGGCGCGGGCGTCCACTCCTCGTAGAGGTAGTAGTCGGCGTCCCACGTCGCGGTCCGCTCGTTGATGTTCGAGATGCCCATGATCACGATCCCGACCGCGACCGGATGCTTCGCGCCGTGGCTGACCGCGGGGACGCAGCACTCCGGCGGGCCCTCGCAGGTTCGGGTGCCGTCGGCCCGCCCCTGGGCGTGGAAGGCGAGCAGCAGCAGGCACGTGACGACGACGATCCGGGCGCGCACGCCCCGACGTTACTTCATCTTCATGAGCCCCATCCGTGGCTGGACACGACCGGTGGCGGCGAACGATAAGAGGATCGTGACCCTGCCGTACGACGTCCTCGGGCCCGCCGGTCGCCCGCCGATCCTGACCGTGCACGGCCTCGTGTCGTCGTCGCAGCACTGGCGATCGTTCACGCCGCACTACGCGGCGGCGCGCCCGGTCGTCACCTGGGACTACCGCGGTCATGGCAACAGCTCACCACCGCCCGCACGGGGGGTGAGCGTCGCGCAGTTCGCCGACGACGCGCACGCGGTGTGGTCGGCGGCGGCGCAGGCCCACGGCTTTGGCCCCGCGATCGTCACCGGGCTGTCGTTCGGCGTGCAGGTCTCGCTCGAGCTGTGGCGGCGACACCCCGAGGCGGTGCGCGCGCTCGTGCTGATCTGCGGCACCGCCGGGCATCCGTTCGCGCACGTCCCTGGGGCGAACCTGGGGGGGACGACGCCGCGACGGGCGGTGGCGTCGCTGCTGCGCGGGATGGGCGATCACCCCGCGCTCGTGCGGCCGATGCTCGCGCTGCTGCGCTCGCCGATCGGCCAGCGCCTGGCGTGCGAGCTCGCGTTCGTGACCGGCGGCGCCAATCGCGCGCCGGAGATGCGCGGCGTGCTCGGCGATCTGTTCGCCCACGTCGGCGGGCTCCCGCCGGCGCTGATCGCCGACATCACGGCGAGCTACCTCGAGCACGACGCGTTCGACGTGCTGCCGACGATCACCGTGCCGACGCTGATCATCGCGGGCGATCGCGATCAGCTCACCCCGGTGTCGACCGCCGCGCGCATGCGCGACGCGATCCCGAACAGTCAGCTCGTGGTGTTCGCCGGCAACTCGCACCTCGTGCAGGTCGAGGATCCCACGGGCGTGCACCAGGTGATCGACCGCTTCCTCGCCGACCACGCGCTGTAGCGCGTCAGAACGGCTTCTCGACCTTCGCGCACTTGGCTTGCAGGACCTGGCAGGACGGCGTGTCCATGCCCGACGTGGCGACCAGGCTCGACATCGCGTCGACGCCGGCCGTCGTCGGTAGCGCGCAGACGTCCTTGCCGACGAACGCCTGCGCCTTGACCCGCGCGTCCTGCATGCACGCGTTGAACTCGCCGATGCTGACCTGGCACGTGGAGAACTCCTTCTGGAAGTCGGCGCAGTCGAGCGACGATTCCTGTTTCGGGCCAGAGGCCACGCAGGTCGCGATCGTCTCCTTGCAGGTCGTGCGCAGCTTGGCGAGGTCCGCCTTGGCGTCGGCCAGCACGAACACCGACAGGCCCTCCCCGTCGCACGTCCGCTGCTTCGTCATCTCGACCTTGCGCCACGCCAGGATGTCCTTGCAGTACTGCGCGGTCTCCGCCGGCGACAGTGACGACAGCAGCTTGGTGGTCGCGAGCGCGGTGATCGGTGGGGCCGCGGTGATCGGCGGGGCCGAGGAACCGGAGGAGCAGCCAGCGAACAAGGTCACGGCGAACGTGAGGTAGCGCATGCCGCAGTCTACGCCCGAGCCGCCGCGGTCGGCGGGTGCTATGCCGCTACGTCATGCCTCGCGTCCAGCGCCGGTTCCTGCTCCGCTCGCGATGGACGGCCCGCACGCGCCTCGAGGGCACCGACGGCGAGTGTCACTTCGAGGTCGCGGCGGTCGAGCGCGACCAGGTCACGCTGCGCGCGGTGCTGACGGGGCGCGACTACCCGCTCGCGATCGCCGCGCTCGACGATGCCGCGGCGTGGGCACTCGGCTGGCAGTCGATCCCCCCGCGCGAGCCCTAGAAGTTTGGTGTTGAACACCCACCCGCGGGAACGCGCGAGCGCGCGGTGTGGCGGCGGCGATTGTGGACGCCTCCGAGGGCTGCGCGGCAGTCATGAAGTCGACGAATGCACCGTGGGGCGAGCCGCCTGGTCACCGCGTCCAGGTACTCCCGTCGTGATGCACGCCGAGTCTCGCCAGGCGTCTCAGATTCTGTGCGGCACCGAGCAACGCAAAGTCGTGCGTCA
>JAPLLF010000135.1 GCA_026387715.1 Pseudomonadota bacterium | reverse complement strand
TCGTCGATCTCGACGACGCCCGCGTGTCCAAGACCCCCCACCAGAGCGGCCAGTTCGTGGTCCCCGCGCGCGCGCCAACCCCGTTCTCGATCCCGCCGCCGGTCGTCGCCGCGCCGGTCGTCGCCGCGCCCGTCGTCGTCGCGCCGCCCGTCGTCCTCGCGCCGCCCGTCGTCGCCGCGCCGCCGACGGCGTCGCCCACCGAGCCCCCGTCGCTGGAGGACACCCTCGTGAAGCTCGAGCGCGCCGCCACCCGTGAGCTCGCCACCGACGTCGCGATGGCGTTCGCGCTCGGCCGGTGGACCACGTCGCTACTGTTCGCGGTCAAGGAGGGGGTCGCGATCGGCCATCGCGGACACGGCAGCCTGCTCACCCCCGATACGATCCTGGCCATCACCATCCCGCTCGCGACGATGTCGATCGTGCGCAGCGCGCACGACGCCCGCCGGATCGTCACCGAGGTGCCCGCGAAGGCCGGCGTGATCCAGGAGCGGCTCACGCGGCTGCTCGGTCACCCCCACGGCCCCGCCGCCGCGCCGGTCGTCGTCGGCCAGCGGGTCGCCTGCGTGCTCGTCGTGGGCGACCCCCGCGAATCCGAGAACGCCACCGAGGACATCACGCTCGATCTCGACGACCTATCGGTCTCGCTCGGCCTCGCGTACGCTCGGATCTTGCGTGAAGCCAGCCGCTCGTGACGGTCATGCGTGAAGTGGTGCGGCGATGATCGGCGCGGTCACGCCGGCGCATCGCACCTGGCGGATCAAGGTCTTCATCGCGACCTGGTTCTCCTACGTGGGCTTCTACTTCTGCCGGAAGCCGTTCTCCGCGGCCAAGAGCGCGATCGGGGCCGAGACCGGATGGAGCGCCACGACGCTCGGCAACATCTGGGCGGCGTACCTGGTGTCGTACGCGATCGGCCAGTTCCTCGCGTCGCGCATGGGCACCGCGCTCGGCCCGCGCAAGAACGTGCTGCTCGGGATGGCGCTCTCGATCGGCGTCACCGTGTGCATGGGGGTCACGCTGTCCGCGCCGATCATGGCCGGGCTCGTCGCGGTCAACGGCCTCGCCCAGGCGACCGGCTGGTCCGGCAACGTCGGCACGATGGCCGCGTGGTTCCACAAGCTCGAGCGCGGGCGCGTGATGGGGGTGTGGTCGACCAACTTCACCGTCGGCGCGCTCGTGTCCGGCTGGGCGATGGCGTGGGTGCTCGGCATGCACGGCGACGGCGAGCCGGACCCCTGGCGCTGGTGCTTCTTCGGCGGCGCCGGCGTGCTCGCGGTCGTGTGGGTGCAGTTCTATTTCCTCCAGCGCAACCGCCCCGAGGATCTCGGGCTGGCCGCGATCGACGATCCCGTGGTCCAGGGCGAGGTGGTCGAGCCGCCGTCGACCGGGCGCTTCGGGCTGTCCCGCGAGGCGTGGACCAACCTGATGCTGGTCGCCGGCTTCTACTTCTTCGCCAAGCTCATCCGCTACGCGATGTGGTCGTGGTCGGCGTACTTCCTCGAGAAGAACTACGAGATGTCCGGCGCGTCCGCGAACATCTACGCGACCCTGTTCGATCTGTTCGGCATCCCCGGCGTGTTCCTGACCGGCTGGATCTCCGATCGCTACTTCAAGAGCCGGCGCGCGGGCGTGGCGCTGATGTTCATGATCGGGATGATGATCGTCACCGCGCTGCTCACCCAGTACGGCGACCGCAGCGTCACCATCTTCGCGGTGCTGCTCGCCGGCGTCGGCTTCACGCTGTACGGCCCGGATGCCCTGCTCAGCGGCGCGGGTGCGATGGACATCGGCGGCCGCCGCGCCGCCACGTTCGCGACCGCGGTGATCTCCGGGTTCGGTAGCCTGGGCCCGGTCGTCCAGGAGCTGGTGATCGCGCGGCTCTACGACACCAAGGGCCCCAACCACGAGGCCGAGACGCTGCTTCAGAAGTTCTTTCACGTCGCCCCGCGGGTCGATCCCGACCAGCTACGTCCGATTTTCATCCTGTTGTTCGTCAGCGCGACGATGGCGACGGTATTCTGCGGGCTCCTCGTGTGGCGGAACCGCAACGGTCGAGGAATTTGATTTAGATGCGCGCCTCGATCCTCATCGTCCACCCGGACCGCAAGACCCAGCGGACCATCCAGCGCATCCTCGGCGTGACCGGCCACTCGATCGAGGTCGCGGACGACTTCGAGCAAGGCACCCGGATGCTCGCGAACCTGGCCCCGAGCCTGGTCGTCGTCGACGGCAGCGCGATCGGCGACGCCGCCGCGTTCTTCGCGTACGCCCACGCGCGCGGCGCCGAGGCGTGCATGACGTTGCTCGGGGCCGCCGCCTCCGAGGCGCTGCCGCGCATCCTCGAGGCGACCGCGATCACCAACCTGCTCGTGCATCCGATGCCCGTGCTCGGCGAGGAGCTCGTGATCACCGCGCAGAAGCTGCTCCGCGGCGAGCTGTTCGGCGTCGAGAAGTACCTGCTGTGGGGCACCACGCTCGAGACCCACACGCTCACCCACGCGTCGCAGCGCGCGGACCTCACCAGCATGCTCGGCGAGCACCTCAAGGCCCGCGGCCAGAGCGCGCGGGTCGCGTCGATGGCGCGGCTCGTCGCCGACGAGCTGATCTCCAACGCCGTGCACAACGCGCCGGTGAACGCCGACGGCGAGCACTACCGGCGCGATACCCCGCGCGACATCGAGCTCGCGCTCGACGGTCGCCACGAGGTGCGCCTGCGCTGGGGCTGCGACGCACGCTACGTGGCGATCGAGGTCACCGATCACTTCGGCAGCCTCGACCGCGCGACGATCCTGCACGCGCTGGCGAAGAGCGAGGTCCGCGAGTCGGGTGGCGGCGCCGGGATGGGGATCTCCCTCGCGTACCGGTCGTGCGACCACCTGGTGTTCAACCTGGCTCCTGGGCGCACGACGGAGATCATCGCGCTCGTCGATATCCGCTACCCCCCGAGCGAGCGCATGTCCGCCTCCTCTTACAACGTGTTCGTGGAGAAGCCATGACCGCCGCCGTCGAAACCAAGGGCCGCTTGCAGATCACGCACGCGGCCGACCACCTCGTCCTCGTCGGCTCGATCGACGAGACCGCCGCGGTCCTCGACCTGCTCGCGAGCGCCCGCGACCGGCGCCTCGTGCTCGATCTGGCGGGCGTCGCGTTCATCAACTCGCTCGGCGTGCGCGACTGGATCCGCATGCAGGCCGCCGCGCAGAAGGCTGGGCTCGCCGTCGAGCTGCGGCGGGTGTCCGAGCCGCTCGTGCACCAGCTCAACATGATCATCGCGACCCGTGGGGACGCGGCGGTGACCTCGTTCTACGCCCCCTACCAGTGCGACTCGTGCGGACGCGAGGAGTCGATCCTCATCGACGCGGTCGCCCACGCCACCCGGCTCGCCAAGCTCGAGCCGCCGCCGGTGACCTGTCCCGAGTGCAGCGCGCAGATGGCGTTCAACGATTTCCCCGAGCGCTACTTCTCGTTCCTCGCGCCGACCTGAGCTACACCTGCGCGCGACATGGAAGCCTTCGCGCACTGGGTCCAGGGGATCGTCCAGTCCCTCGGATATCCGGGCCTGTTCGTCCTGATCTTCCTCGAGAGCACGCTGGTCCCGATCCCGTCGGAGCTGGTCATGCCGTTCGCCGGCTTCATGGCCTCGCAGGGCACGTTCGCGCTGCCGCTCGTCCTGGTGATCAACAGCGTCGGCGCCCTGCTCGGCTCGCTGACCTGCTACGCCATCGGCGCGAAGCTCGGCAAGCCGTTCGTCGTCAAGTACGGCAAGTTCGCCTTCATCAAGGCCAAGGACCTCGAGAAGACCGAGGAGTACTTCGCCAAGCACGGCAAGCTGACCATCCTCATCGGGCGGTTCCTCCCCGTGGTGCGCCACGTGATCTCGATCCCCGCCGGGATCGCGCGGATGCCGCTCCGGCCGTTCCTCCTCCAGACCTTCATCGGCTCGACGATCTGGGGCAGCTTCCTGATCCTCATCGGCTACTACCTGGGCAAGAACTGGGAGACCGTCGCCAAGCAGTTCAAGCGGGTCGACCTCATCGTCGGGGTCGTGCTGATCGCGGTCGCGGTCGCCTTCGCCATCCGGTTCATCCTCCAGCGCCGACGGGCGCGCGCCGCGGCCGCCGCGGGGGGCGTGTCCCCCACTTCCAGCGATTGACGCCGGTTCCCGACCACGCTACTCGTCGTGTCGTGTCGTACACCCCGGTCGATCGTCGAGCCGAGCTGTCGGGTTCGCCGCCCGAGAGCGTGCTAGCGTCAAGCAGCATGGCGATGTCGGCCACGGCGGCCCTCCAGCAGGATGCGGTCGGGGAACGGGTCCTCGACCGTCACGAATCGGAGCTCGTCGATGAAGCGATGGCCGCGGTCGCGTCGCGTTCGCCGACGGATGCCGCGATCCTCGCGGGGCTCATCAACGAGCTCAAGGCCACCGGCGATCTGCTCGAGCGCCAGCGTCCCCTCCGCCGGCCGACCGCGCTCGGCGGCGAGGCACGCGACGAGCAGACCCTGATCGAGCACCTGTGCAGCCTCGACGGGCTGTCGGGTGATCTCGCGTTGCCGCTCAAGGCCACGCTGTCGCGCACGCACCTGATCACCAAGATCAACTTCCTCCGCGGCTTCGTGAAGGCCACCGCCGCCGTGTCGGACATCCCCGACTGCTGCGTGCGGAT
>JAPLLF010000153.1 GCA_026387715.1 Pseudomonadota bacterium | reverse complement strand
CAACGGCTGTGACAGACGCGAACAACACACTCGTATTCCATCCATTTGCTCGGCTCTTGATCAGAGTCGGGCATGTGTTGTTTTCGGCTGTCCCTAACGACAAGAGGGAATGAGAAGCATGTCCAAACTGAAGAACCTCGTCATTGGTTTGGCGCTCGTCGGAGCGTCAACGTCGGCCTGGGCCCAGAAGCCCAAGTACTCGCGCACGACCGACGTCAAGATCGACGTCAAGCAGACCGATCGCACCAAGCCGATCGTGACTGCGCCGCAGGACAAGTCGGAGTTCAAACCCGACCTCAACTCGGACCAGGTGCTGTCGATCGAAGGTCTCGTCGGCGGCATCCGTGGCGAACAGGAGCAGATCCTCGTCGATCTGATCGCGCAGACGCCCGACGCCGAGGTCGAGGAGAAGTCGGACTACTACTTCCGCCTGGGCGAGCTCTACGCCAAGCAGCAGCGGTTCTGGCGCCTCAAGGCAGCCGAGAGCTCGATCAACGTCGATCGCGCGAAGACGCCCGCGGCCAAGGCCACGGCGCAGAAGGATGCCGCGGCCGCCGCGGACAAGGCCAAGCAGTACCTGCTCAAGGCCGTGAAGACCTACAAGGGTCTCACCGACAACGACGCGTTCCGCAACTATCCCAAGATGGATATGGCGCTCTTCTACTACGGGTACACGCTGCAGGGCGGCAAGTACATGAAGGAGGCGCGGGCGGTCTACGACAAGCTGCTCAAGAACTATCCGAACAGCAAGTACGTCCCCGAGGCGCACCTCGCGTTCGCGGACTTCTACTTCGAGCAGAACCAGCTCGCGGACGCCGAGGCCCGCTACAAGATGGTCCTCAAGTTCCCGAAGTCATCGGCGTACTGGTACGCGATGTACAAGATGGGCTGGATCCATCTCAACCTACAGCGCTACCAGGACGCGCTCGAGACGTTCTTCCAGGTCGCGCAGGCGACGAAGAACGACAAGAAGAACGACGTCCTCAACCGCGCGTCGAAGAAGGACTTCGTCCGCGCGTACGCCGAGATCGGGAAGGCCGACAAGGCCTACGCCGCGTTCCAGCGCGTCGACAACAAGTACGCGTTCAACATGCTCGGCATCCTCGGCGACCTCTACCTGGGGCAGGGCAAGAGCGACAAGGCGATCTACGTCTATCGCGAGATGATGACCACCGAGCCGACGGACAAGAACGTCTGCCTCTGGCAGTACAACATCGCGCACGCGATGCTCTCGATGGCCGGCGCTGTCAACAACGACAAGGTCAAGGAGATCGAGAACCTGGTGAAGCTCTGGGGCGCGCTCAAGGGCAAGAAGGTCTTGCCGCAGAGCGAAGCCCAGGAGTGCCACGACAACGCCGCGGCGATGTCCGGCGAGCTCGCCCGTACGTTCCACTCGGAGTCGGCGAAGACCAAGAACCCCGAGACGCTGGCCTACGCCGAGAAGCTCTACAAGGTCTACCTCGAGGTGTTCCCTGACGCCGAGGACTACGCGCAGACGCAGTACTTCTACGCCGAGCTCCTGTGGTCGCGCGCGGAGAACGAGAAGAACGTCCGCATGCAGACCGAGCTGTGGGAGAACGCGGCCGTCGCGTTCACCGACATCGTCAAGACCGGCAAGGTCGACGCCAAGCTGATGAAGGAGGCCGCGTACGCGGCCGTGCTCGGCTGGAAGAACGCCCTCAACGTCGATCCGCGCGTGAAGCAGCAGGCCGAGGTCGAGGACAAGAAGGACTACGACAAGAAGCCTGAGGCCAAGCCGATCCCCGAGCGCGAGCAGAAGATGCTCGCGGCCTTCGACATCTACATCAACTACATCAAGGACCCGAAGGACGACGAGCTCGTCGGGATGAAGTTCCTCAAGGCGAACATCTATCGCCGGTACAACCACTTCGACGAGGCGATCCCGATCTTCATGGATATCCTCGAGCACCACCGCGAGCACGAGACCGCCGAGTTCTCGGCGAACTTGCTGCTCGACATGTACAACAAGGCGCAGAAGTACGACGAGCTCGTCGCGCTCGCCGAGAAGCTCACCAAGGACGCCAAGTTCCTCGAAGGCAAAGACGACCTCGCGATGACGCTGAAGAAGATCCGCTCGCAGTCGATGGCCAAGAAGGCCGAGATGCTCGCGAAGGACGCCAAGGAGAGCAAGGACTACGCGAAGTTCGTCGCGTGCGGTCAGGCCTTCCTCGACATCTACAACTCGAACCCCGAGTCGCCCGACAACGACAAGATCCTGTTCAACGCCGGCTACTGCTACCAGGAGGGCAAGTCGGTCTCGGCCTCGATCACGATGTTCAACCTGCTGCAGAAGTACTACCCGAACAGCAAGGAAGCCGCGAAGGCGCTGATGGCGCTCGGCAAGGCCTACGGCGACATCGCGTTCTACGACCGCGCGTCGGAGAAGCTCGAGGAGTACGCGAAGAAGTACGCCGGTGAGAAGGACGCGTACGACGCGATGAGCGACGCGGTGTTCTTCCGCAAGGGCATCGGCGACGACGCCAAGGCGATCGAGAACACGAAGTACTTCGTCAAGACGTTCTCGACGAAGAACCCGGCGGCGTCGGCGAACGCGAGCTTCTCGCTGACCACGGTCTACGAGAAGCAGGGCGATCCCGATGCGGTCATCGCGCACCTCCGCAACTACATCCACACGTTCGGCGCCAAGGGTGGCGGCGACAAGCTCGTCATCGCGTACACGAAGATCGGGACCGCGCTCTGGCACCAGTCGTGTGCTGGCAAGGAGACCGACGGTTCGTGCGTGAGGATCACCCGCGAGTTCCAGGCGCGCAACCAGCTCGCTCTCTCCAAGTCGTTCACGGCGGACCGTGACTTCGAGACCTACCTCGCGTTGCGCTTCCCGGTCGGCCTGAACTTCGACCCGGCCAACAAGGCCGTCAAGGAGCGCTCGCTGAAGCGCTTCAACGACTGGGTCGCCGAGAAGACCAAGGCGGGCGGCAAGGCGACCAGCCAGTACGAGGCGATCCTCCAGCTCAAGGATCCGGCGAACTCGATCGGCGCGGCCGCTCGCATCGGCCAGATCTCGCAGAACCTCTCGGACATCCTGTTCACGGCCGAGATCCCGAAGGACGTCCGCACCGGCGAGTTCGCCGAGGACAAGGTCGACGCGTTCTGCGACAAGATGTCGGAGGTCGCCGACCCCCTCGAGAAGCGCTCGCTCGAAGCGTTCGGCGTCTGCCTGTCCAAGTCGACCGAGCTCGGTTGGTTCAGCGACTGGTCGCGGTTGTGCGAGCGCGAGCTCGGCCAGATCAAGCCCGAAGAGTTCCCGACGGCGTCCGAGATCCGTGGTGAGCCCACGGAGGTCGCGCCGATCACCGACGTCGAACCGCCGGCGATCAAGCTCGAGCAGTAGCTCGGCGACCTCTCATCCCTCACCACCACCTCCATCGAATCATTCGCAAGGAACTCCCATGCGTAGCAATCTGAAGATCACTGGCCTCCTGCTCGCGACGATGTCCGTCGTCGCGTGCGGCGGCGGCACCGCGAAGTCCGGTCTCGGCAAGGGCACGACCCCGCCGCCACCTCCCGAGAGCATCAAGTCCGAGAACGCCGAGCCTGGCAAGGAAGTCGCCAAGCGCGAGATCTCGAAGGAAGCGTCCAACGACTACGCGCAGGCCGCGCAGTACTTCGCCCAGACCGACAAGGCAGGGTGGAACGAGTCGGCATGTAAACAGTCCGCGGACAAGTTCGCGTCGGTCGTTCGCTCGCACTCCACGCTGGTCGAGGCGCAGTTCATGGTGGGGCTCTCGTTCCACCGCTGCAACATGCTCGAGGACGCCGAGAAGGCGTACCAGACCGCGATTCGCATGAAGGCGAACCACGGGCTGTCGCTGTCGAACCTGGGCGAGCTGTACTACCGCGCCGGCAAGGTCGACGCGGCCAAGCAGTACTGGGAGAGCGCGATCAAGGCGAACGGCAAGCTCGTCGCGGCGCGCAACAACGTCGCGTCGATGCAGCTCGAGCAGATGCGCAAGATCAACAACCCCAAGGACCCGACCTGGAAGAAGCTCGAGGAAGACGCGCGCTTCAACCTGTCGAACGTGCTCGGCGTCGACTCCGAGAACGTCAAGGCGTACACGCTGTACGGCCTGGTCTACATGGAGGGCTGGCAGCAGAACAAGAATCGCCTCGACCTGGCGAAGCTGCTGCTCGACGAGGCGAAGAAGCGCAACGAGAAGTACGCGCCGCTGCAGAACGCGTACGGCCTCTACTTCATGCGTCGTAACTCGCTCAACGAGGCGCTCCAGCACTTCAACTCGGCCGTCGAAGCGGACTCGAAGTTCGTCGAGGCGCGCATCAACGTCGGGCTCACGACGCTGAACTTCCGCAAGTACGACATGGCCAAGGAGCAGTTCTCCAAGGCGGTCGAGCTGCAGCCGAAGGCGTACGACGCCTTCATCGGGCTCGGCGTCGCCCTCCGCGGCCTCAAGGACTACGACGGCGCCGAGGCCCAGTACAAGAAGGCCCTGGCGATCGACGGCAAGCGCGGCGACGCCTACTACAACCTCGCGGTCCTCTACGCGTCGTTCCGGGCCAACAAGACCGACTTCAAGCAGCAGCCGGACGTGTACCGGAAGGGCAAGGAGTACTTCCAGCAGTTCATCGCCAAGGGTGGAGATCCCGCGGACATCGCGGAGGCCAAGATCCAGGTCACGACGATCGACAAGACGATCGCCCTCATCGAAGCGACGATCAAAGCCCAGGCGAACCAGCCGCCGCCGCCGGCAGCCCCGCCAGCAGCCCCGCCAGCGGCCCCGCCCGCGAAGTAACTAGCTGAAATCATTCCAGCGGGGATCGGCAACCGCCCTCCACTGGAAGTGTCTGGTCATCGCTCGAACTTTCGTAAAGAATCTCGGAACCAGAACGAACCCCGGTTGTCGGAGTCTCCGTGCAGAAGGAGCTTCGCCACCGGGATCACCTGAAAGGGTCTCCCGCCATGCGTAGTCTTCTTCTCGCTGTCTCCGTCCTTGGACTTCTCGCCGGCACCGCACTGGCCGACGACAAGCCCGCCAAAGCCGCCAAGGTCAAGGTCTACGACTTCTCAGCAGACTCGATCGAAGGTGACCTCGTGAAGCCAGACGGCGTCGGTGTCGACGCCCGTGACTTCGCGAAGCACTCGAGCCTGATCCGGATTCGTAAGGACTTCATCCCCGAGATCATCAAGTCGGCCGAAGACTTGTAGCCAACTTCAGCGCGGTCGATCTCTCCGATCGTCCGCTCTGCAGCGTTACAAATCCCGGCCAACTCTTCTAATGTCGCCGCCGTAAACCTGGAGAGTTATCATCATGGCCGGAGCCAAGGTCCCGCTTACATTTCGCATCTTCAAGGGTGATCAGCTGCTCCGCGAGGAGCGGCTGACGCTCTCGGTGATCAAGCTCGGCAAGGTGCCATCTGCGCACCTCAAGCTCGACGACGAGACGGTCTCGCGCATGCACGCGATCATCGAGGTCGACGGCGCCAACAACGTGAGCATCATCGACCTCGGCTCGACGAAGGGAACCTTCGTCAACGGCCAGAAGGTCAACAAGGCGAAGCTCCAGTCGGGCGACACGATCGTCGTCGGCGAGACGCGGATCGAGCTCGCCATCGGCGTCGGTGAAGAAGAGAACGAAGAGCCGACGCGGGTGAACACCGCGGCGGCTCCCGCGGCTCCCGCGATGTCCGATGCCTCGGCCTCGCGGCCGATGGGTGCACCGGCGATCCCGATGGCCGCCGCTGCGCCGCCTCCTCCGCCCGCGCGGTTGGGCAGCGGTCCGGTGCCGTCGGTTCCTGCCGCGCCGCCGGCGTTCGCGCCGCCGCCCGCACCCGCCTCGTTCGGTGGCGGCTTCGCGCCGTCGGCCCCGGCCCCGATGGCCGCGACGATGGCCTCGACGGCACCCGCGCTCCGTCCACCCCCGGGCATGGCATCGGCGCCGATCTTCGGCACCGCGATGGCGCCGCCCGTTGGCTTCCAGCAGTCGATGGCCGAGTCGGTCGACGAGATCGGTGGCGCTCGTGCCGTCGAAGTCGCCGCGATGCTCGGAGACTCCGTCGTCGGCGTCAAGCACTGCATCAATCCGCGCGGTGGCCGCGTCAGCGGGATGTCGTACGCGCTGTTCCTCGTCGGCTTCTTCACGCTGGTCCTGTCGATCTTCGCGTTCGGCAAGAGCGTCGCGCTCGCCGCGGAGAACAAGGGTCGCTACGACTACGAGACCATCGTTCGCAAGAAGCCGGGCTACTCGGTTCGCCCGCTCACGATGTCGGCCGGCTACGACTGGATGGAGCTCGGTGGGTTCGTGATGTCGCTCGTCACGCTCACCTACGGCATCGCTCGCGTTCGTCGCGAGAAGGAAGATCCGAACTGCCGCATCGGCCTCGTGCCGGACGACCCCTACAAGGTCCCGGGCACCATGGCGTTCGCGGTCATCCCGGGCATGGTCCAGGGGCTCCGCAAGTTCTTCGGCCGCGAGCGCCGCGTCGACTTCGCGATCGAAGGCGCGCCGTCGCCCGAGCATCCGCTCGTGTCGGCGAATGGCGACGACTTCATGCTGAACCTGTGGCCGGGCTGCGAGGCAGAGATGGTGCAGGGCGGTCAGACGACCTCGCTGTCGCCCGGTAGCCAGCCGATTCCCCAGGGCGCGAAGATCCGCGTGAAGACCGGCAAGACCACGTTCCTCGTGTCGGCCGTGCCGCAGCCGCGCCGCTACGCCAACCCGCTGTTCTCGGCGATCGAGATGGCGGTCGTCCTGTGCTTCGCCGGTTCGCTCGTGTTCCACCTCGGCTTCGTCGCGCTGCTCTCGTTCGTTCCCGTCGAGGATTCGAGCACGAACATCGACCTCGCCTCGCTCGAGGACACCTCGGTCAAGTCGTCGTCGTCCATCCAGGACGACCCGAACCCCGAGAAGGAAGAAGAGAAGCCGGACACCGGC
The DNA here is from genome assembly GCA_026387715.1 of Pseudomonadota bacterium. GTDB lineage: Bacteria > Myxococcota_A > Polyangia > Haliangiales > Haliangiaceae > JABFXX01. Next base: position 2,574 of record JAPLLF010000153.1, on the reverse strand, counting down.
GAAGCCGAGTCTGGTGGTACGGGCCAGTCGATGGCCCTCGACGAAGGCAAGATGGGCAAGAAGGAGTCTGAGCGCGCGGAGGGTCAGTTCAAGATGCAGAAGAACTCCGAAGAGGCGCAGCTCGCTCGCGCTCAGGCGATGGAAGAGGCGCGGAACGCCGGCATCCTCGGCGAGACGTCGGCCATCACCAAGGGCGGCGCGTTCGCCTCGCTCACCGGCACCGGCGACATCTCCAGCGGCTTCGACGACTCGAACGTCTACGGCGGTCTCCTCGGCAACGAGGCGGGCGAGATGAACGGTGGCTTCGGTTACGGTCGGTCGGGCTTCGGTCCGGGCGGCGGCGGTACGGGCTGGGGCACCATCGGCACGGGCCGCTACGGCACGATCGGTCACGGCAACGGCACGGGTACGGGCTACGGCGCCGGTGGCGGTCGTGGTGGTTTCCGTGGTCGCACCGCGGCGGTTCCGACGGTCACGGTCGGTACGCCGAGGGCGGAGGGCGACCTCGACAAGGCGATCATCCGTCGCTACATCAAGCGCAACATCCAGAAGATTCAGTACTGCTATGAGAAGGCGCTCCTCGCGAACGGCGAGCTCTCCGGTACCGTGATGGTGCAGTTCTTCATCAGCCCGAACGGCGCGGTCGCGACCTCGAGTGGCAGAGGCGTTAACGCCGAGACCGCTTCTTGTGTCGCCGGCGTCATCAAGGAGATCGAGTTCCCGAAGCCGAAGGGCGGCGGCGGCGTGCAGGTCAACTACCCGTTCGACTTCCGTCGCTCGGGCGGCTGATCTCCAGCCTTCTCCAACCCTTCCCCGGTCATCCCGACCGTCGACAAAAACGCCGCGAGCCTTCGCGGCGTTTTTCGTTTTACTCGTTCAGCAAGTTGAGGAACCCCGTGAACCGTTTTACCGTCTGCCGCATGAACGTTGCCCGGATCCTCGCGCGTAGCTTCGCCGTCGGCGCTCTGTTGACGTTGGCCGCTTGTCCGAATCAGTCCGTCAACGAATCGAAGACCGCGCTCGCCGCCGGCAACAAGGCGCTCGGCAGCAAGCAGTACGACGGCGCGATCGTCGAGTACGACAAGGCGACGAAGGCGTGGGCGGAGAACCACATGGCCTGGTACGGCCTCGGTGGCGCGCGTGCGCAGCGCGCGGAGTGGGACAAGGCGGCCGACGCGTTCTCCAACGCGGTCCGCTATGCCGACGACCAGCCGATGTACCAGATGTGGTTCGGCATCTCGCTCTACGAGAAGGCCGTCATGATCGCGAAGAACGAGCAGGCGATCAAACAGAACAAGAAGCCGGAGGAGGTCACCCCCGATCTCGCCGGCGTGAACTTCGAGAAGCCGCTGCAGCACCTGCAGCAGGCGACCAAGCTCAACGACCAGATGTGGCGCGCGCACTACTACCTCGGTCGGGTCTATCGCGTGATGGACAAGTCGAAGGAAGCCGCCACCGAGTTCAGCAAGGCGATCGCGGCGAACCCGCGCGAGTCCGGTCCGTACATCGCGCTCGGTGAGATCTATCGCAAGTGGGACTACAGCGATCAGGCGATCAAGATCGCTCAGCAGGGCACCGTGAACGTGCCCGGCCAGAACGAGGTCTCGGACATCTGGTACGTGCTCGGCATGGGCTACGATGACAAGCGCCAGGACAAGGAAGCGATCGAGGCGTTCACGAAGTCGCTCGAGAGCCGCAAGGACAACTACAAGGCGAAGTTCCAGCGCGGGCAGGCCTACTTTCGGCAGAACGACTACATGAACGCGAAGCGCGATCTCGAGGAGTTCGGCAAGACCGGTGGCGCTTCGCTCGACTTCATCAAGCAGCAGGGCAGCAAGATGTTGATGGACATCGCGGTCAAGCAGGGCCCGCCGGGTGGCGCGCCTGCGGGTGCGGATCCGACGGGTGGTCCGGGTGGAAAACTATCGCCTGAGGACCTCGTCAAGAAGGCCAACGGCAAGAAGTAGGCGAAGCCTACGAGTCGGCTTTCGCCGGTTGAAGGCGCCGATCCCGATTTCTCCGACGAGGATTTCGTCGGGCGACCAGCGAGCCGAAGGGCTCGCTTTTTTTGCGTCCTGGCGTGCACACAAAGCACAAGCCACCCATGTTATAAGCCAAGTATGGTGTGGGACTCGGTTTTCTCTGAATTTGCGGGAGGATAGACCGCAGATGGACACGCGTACTGTGCTTCGAGATCGCCTGCGTCGGTCCCGTGACTGGGCCGCAACAATCGATGAGCTGGAAAAGGAACTCGAGAGTTCGGGCACCAAGCCCGAACAATCCGAGCGCCTGTTCGAGCTCGCTGCTCTCGTCGAGGATGTGATTCCCGAGCGCGAACGCGCCCTGGGTCTCTATCAACGGGCGTGGAAGCTCTTTCCGGACAACTTGAAGGCGCTCTCGCGAGCGCGCGAGGTGTACGGGGAGATCGGTCGCTTCGACATGGTCGGCAAGCTCGGCGAGGTGGAGCTCAAGCATCCCGCCTCGTCCAACGAGCTCGCGCAGATCGTGGGTGAGGCGCTCTTCGACAACGGGCAGAAGGACAAGGCGCTGCCTGTCCTCGAGCGCGCGCTCGAG
>JAPLLF010000769.1 GCA_026387715.1 Pseudomonadota bacterium | reverse complement strand
GAGTCCTCGGGCATCTCGAACCGAATCACGCCTTGCCGACGCTGCGGCTCGGCAACCCGAGGCTTGCGGTTCTCGTCAGTCATCTCGCCGAGAACAAGACCAGCCGCTCCGGATATTTCCGGAACCCGCTTCATTTCCCATTAATCGACACGTCTTCAGTCGAGGCCGAGCTCTTCGAGGTCGTCGTCGTCGAGGCCGAAGTAGTGGGCGGTCTCGTGGATCAACGTGATCCGGATCTCGGCGGCGAGCTGCTCGTCGTCGGCGCAGATCGCGGCGAGGTTGCGGCGGTAGAGGTGGATGTTGGTGACCACCGGCTCGGCTCCGCCGGTCTCGGGCATCGGCGTGCCCTGGAACAGGCCGAGGATGCGCGGATCGACGCCGTCCTTGACGAGCTCCTCCGACGGGACGTCCTCGATGAGGATCGGCACGTTGTCGAGGTGCTTGCGGATCCGCTCCGGGAGCTCGTGGAGCGCGTCGCCGGCGATCTCGGCGACCTCGTCCTCGGTGATCTCGAGCTCGGGTGGCGGCCCGGCGAGGTCCATGGCGCGGACCTCGACGTAGGCGGCGGTCATCGCGGCCTTGTCGCCGGTGAACTCGTGCACGCGCGCGAGCATGTGGAGCGCGTCCGCGGCGATCGGCGCCGGGGCGTCCTTCTGCGCGGTCTCGATCCACTTCTTGGCGCCGTCGGCGTCCTCGGCGGCGAGCGACAGCTCGGCGAGATCGAGGGCGACGTGCGGGTCGTCGATGACGGAGGTCGTCAGCTCGGACAGCGAGTCGCGGGCCTTGCCGACGTCGCCGCGGTGGATGTGCGCGCTCGTGCGGAGCATGATGCCGTCGAGCAGGTCGGCCTCCTCGTCGATGAAGTCGAACGCCTTCTCGAGGGTCTCGAGCGCGGCGTCGGGATCGTCGAGGTCCTCGAGCTGGAGGCGGGCGATGCACAGGCGCGGGACGGGGTCGTCGGGCCGGAGCTCGACGAGCGCGGTGTAATTCTCGATCGCGGCATCGACGTCGCCGACGGCGTCGGCCACGGCGGCGCCGAGCTCGAGGACGCCCTCGGACTTGCGGTCGATCCGCTTGCAGCGCTCGAGCGCGGCCTCGGCATCCGGGATGCGACCTTCTTCGAGGGCCGCGAAGCCACGTTCGAGGTCGGCTTCGAGTCGATCAGTACGGTCGCGTGCCATGCGCGTTACTACTGCATTTGCGCCGTCGTGCCCAGCTCGCTACTGTCGAGACGTGCCGAAATTCCACGCGGTCGCGACCATCCTCCTGGCGTTCACGCTGGGTGGCTGCACCACCCACCATCGGCGAACGCTGGTCCCCGCGATCCCGCAGAACGGCAACGCCGAGGCGCGTTCGCGGTTCGAGCACGCGAAGTTCCTGCGCGACGCGAGCAAGGGCGGCGCGGAGTACAAGGAGATCGCGGACGACTATCCCGACGATCCGATCGCGCCGTTCGCGCAGCTCAACGCCGGCATCTCGTTCGTCAAGGCGCGGGACTTCGAGGCCGCGGAGGAGCAGCTAGCGAAGGTCGTCGAGTCCAAGGTCGATCGGGGGCTGGTGGTCCGCGCGAAGCTGTTCCTCGGCGTCGCGAAGAACTATCGCGGCGAGGGCGAGGATGCGCTGCCGCTCCTGCGCGTCGGCGAGCCCGCGATCGAGAACGACGACGAGCGCACCGAGTACCTCGCCGCCGTGGCGTACGCGCTGGCCGGGGCGCCGGGGACCGCGCTCCAGTCGCTCGTCGCGTTCGACACGCTGTGGCCGCGCGTGAACGCGACCGAGCGGGCGGTGATCCTGGCCCGGATCGAGGTGGTGGTCGCCACCGCGGATCCGGCGCAGCTCGCACGCGCGTACGAGGCGGTCGGCGATCGGCGAGGCCCGAGCCAGGCCGTCGTCGCGACGCGCCTCGCGGTCCTCGCCGAGGAGGCCGGCCGAGGCGGTGACGCCCAGCGGTTTCGCGACGCCGCGGCGCCGGCGCGCGCGGCGGTCGGCTTGCCGCGGACGATCGGCGACGGCGAGGCCGGCCCGATGGCGAGCGCCGGGGGCGAGAGCGGCCTGGTCGGCGCGGTGCTGCCGCTCGGCGGCAAGCAGAACCGGCTCGGCGAGGACGCGGTCGCGGGGCTCGGCCTCGCGGCGGGCACGACGGATGGCAAGGCCGTCGCCGCGATCGAAGTCCGGAGCGCCAGCGACGCTGCCACCGCCACGGCGGCGA
>JAPLLF010001000.1 GCA_026387715.1 Pseudomonadota bacterium | reverse complement strand
GCGGTTCCGGCTCGCCGACGCGCTCGAGCAGACGAAGGCCCCTGCCGCGCAGTTCGTCGCGCTCTACCGCACGATCATGATCGAGGACGGGCTGTCGAGCTGGGCGAAGAAGTCGCGCGAGCGCCTCACCGCGATCACGCCCACGTTGCCCGAAGATCTGCGCGCGTGGGCGACGCTCACCGCCGACGAGCAACTGGCCGAGGGCATGGTGCTGTTCGACGGCATGCGCAACCCCGAGTCGGAGGCGGCGTTCGCGGCGACGCTCGCGATCACGCCGATCTCGCCGACCACCAAGTGCGCCGCGGCGTACAACCGCGCGCAGAGCCGCTTCAAGGCGCGCGATCGCAAGGGCGCGGCCCCGATGTTCGAGGCCGCGATCACCGCGTGCAAGGTCGCGGCGAACACCGACCTCGAGATCAAGAGCCACTACCAGGCGGCGCGCAGCTACTCGTACATCGGCGAGCACAAGGTGGCGATCGAGCACTATCGCGCGGCGCAGACCATCGATCCGACCCACAGCTACGCCGACGACGCGCTCCTCCGCGAGGGCGAGGAGTGGACCGTGCTCGGCGACGGCGCGAAGGTCGAGGAGGTGCTCGGCGCGCTGCCGACGAAGTTCCCCAAGGGCGACAACATCGCCGAGGCGATGTGGCGGCTCGGCTGGAAGAACTGGCGCGACAAGAAGCTCGACGTCGCGATCACGTGGTGGAAGAAGCAGATCGCGCTCGTCCCACACGACGACAACTACTTCGGGGAGGGCCAGCCGCAGTACTGGCTCGGGCGCGCGTACCTCGCCAAGAAGCAGCAGCCAGAGGCGATCGCGTCGTGGCAGGCGGCGGTGCGCGAGTACCCGGCGTCGTACTACGCGATGGCTGCCCTCAATCGCCTCCGCGAGACCGACCTCAAGGCCTACGACAGCCTCGTCGCCGAGATCTCGGCCGATCCACCGGGCTTCGATCCGAAGGCGCCGGCCTTCACGTTCAAGCCGCGCGTCGCGTACGGCACGCCCGGCTTCGCGCGCGCCATGGAGCTGCTCCGGCTCGGGCTCGGCGAGCCCGCGAGCCTCGAGCTCGGCAAGCTCGATCTCGCCGCGCCCGCCGACAAGAAGCGCGTCGACGATCCCGACAAGCAAGAGCAGCTCTGGGCGATGGCCTACCTCTACGACCGCGCCGGGCGGTACGGCACGTCGCACTGGCCGACGCGCTGGCACATCCTCGACTACCGCCGGAGCTGGATGACCGGCGCCAACCGCGCGCGCTGGCAGATCGCGTACCCCAAGGCGTACTGGGAGCTGCTCAACCGCCACGCCGACCTCAACAAGGTGCCGATCGCGATGCAGATCGGCATCGTGCGCGAGGAGAGCGCCTTCGATCCGATCCTCGAGAGCTACGCCAACGCGATCGGCCTCACGCAGATGATCCCGCCGACGGCGAAGGACAACGCCAAGGGCACCGGCATCGATCCGACGCGCGAGAACCTGCGCGATCCCGAGAAGAACGTGACGATCGGCTCGCGCTTCCTCGGCGGGCTGTACAAGAAGTGGAACGGCTTCACGTTGCTCGTGCCGACCTCGTACAACGCCGGCCCCGCGGGCGTGAGCCGCATGCTCAAGGTGCGCGGCACGTGGGATGGCGACGAGTTCGTCGAGGGCATCGTCGACGATCAGGCGCGCAACTACACCAAGCGCGTGCTCGCGTCGTTCTTCACCTATGGCTGGCTCTACCAGCACGTGATCCCGGAGATCCCGAACACGATCCCGCTCGCGCTGCTGCCGAAGTGACGACGTGTTCGCTTCGCTCACCGTTCGCTGCGCTCACTTCGGAGGCATGCGCAACGAGCCGTCGAGCCGGATCGTCTCGCCGTTGAGATAGCCGTTCTCGACGATCGCCGCGACCAGCGCCCCGTACTCGGCCGGATCGCCGAGCCGCCTGGGGAACACGACGTCCGCGGCGAGCGCGGCGCGCTTGTCCTCGGGCAGCGCGCCGAGCATCGGCGTGTCGAAGATGCCGGGGGCGATCGTGACGACCCGGATCTGCGCGGGCGCGAGGTCGCGCGCCGCGGGCAGCGTCATGCCGACGACGCCGGCCTTCGAAGCGGCGTACGCGATCTGCCCGATCTGGCCGTCGTAGGCCGCCACCGACGCGGTGTTGATGATGACGCCGCGCTCGCCGTCGATCGGCTCGGCCTTCGCGATCGCCGCCGCCGCCAGGCGCAGCACGTTGAACGTCCCGACGAGGTTGATGCCGACCACGGTCTGGAACAGCTCGAGCGCGTGCGGCTTGCCGGTCCGGTCGAGCGTGCGCGACGCCCAGCCGACGCCCGCGCACGACACCGCGATGCGCAGCGGGCCGAGCGCCTCGGCGATCGCGATCGCCGCCTCGATCGACGCGGCGTCGGTGACGTCGGCCTTGGCGTACGCCGCGCCGGGGAGCTCGGCCGCGAGCGCGGCGCCCTTGACCTCGTCGCGATCGACGATCACGACCTTCGCGCCCCCCGCGGCGAGCCGCCGTGCGGTGGCCGCACCGAGGCCAGAGGCTCCACCCGTGACGATCGCGACCGCGCCTTGTAGCTTCATGCGCGGAGCATCTCACCCGCGCGAGCAGATCAGGCGTTGTCGCAGAGCGTGCCGATGAACGTGTAGATCCCCAGCTCGCTGAAGATGAGCACCGAGTTGACGTCGACGTTGAGCATGACGAGCTCGTTGCGCTTGCCGCCCTTGATCCACACCACCGAGTCCTCCTTGCCCGTCGTCTTCACGAGCCGCAGGTCCCCGGTCTTCGACGACAGCACGACCCCCATCGAGTCACTCGCGACGTCGGTGAGGGTGACCAGCTTCATCGCGCCCTTCTTGCCGACGAACACCCGGTGCGCGCGATACTTCGCCGTGACCATCGGATCGGGTTGGTCGCGGATCGCGTCGACGTAGTAGTAGACCCCGGTGTCGTCGCGCGCGAACAGGAAGGGCGTGCGCACGAGCGCCGGCGTCAGGAACTGGGCGGTGTCGAGGACCTTCTTGGCCTTGTCGCCGGTGACGAGCGTCAGCGCCGCGTCGTCCTTGCCATCACACCAGCGGCGGTAGGTCCCATCCGCGAGCCGTTCCACCGACCCGCCGCGCAGCTCCGAGAGCCGCGGGGCCCACGCGCTGATCGACCACGCATCGCCGTTGCGGCTGGCACTCTCCATTCGCTGTTGGTAGAGCGTCTTGCTGGTGCCGAAGTAGATCACGTTGTGGCCCGGCTCGTTGACCACGACATAGGCCCCGCCCTTGGCGTCGACGAAGACCAGCGCCTTGTCCTTGATTGGTTTGATGTCGACGATGGCCGGCTTCGGTTCGGGTGGGGTCGCCAACGCGACCGACGCGATGCCGAGCACCGCCAAACCAATCCACCTCGACCCGTGTGCGTGCATGGTGTGACAATATACGCTCCTCGCGATGGCAAATTCACCGGCTCGATCGACGGTGGATGTAGGGTCCGTGATCGCGGACACCTACACCATCGAGGCCCTGATCGGCCGGGGGGGCATGGGGGCCGTGTTCCTCGCCAGCCACAAGCGCCTGCCCGGCAAGAAGGTCGCGATCAAGGTGCTCCACGCCGACATCGTGGACGAGGAGATCCTGCTGCGCTTCCGGCGCGAGGCCGAGATCGCCTCGCGGCTCGGCCACCCGAACATCGTCGGGGTCGCGGACTTCAACATCACGCCCGAGGGCATGCCGTACCTCGTGCTCGAGTACCTCGAGGGCGAGTCGCTGGCGCAGCGGCTGACGGCCGGCCCGATCCCGATCGACCAGGCGCTGTCGATCACCCGCCAGGTCTCGTCGGCGCTCGCGGCCGCGCACCGCGAGGGGATCGTGCACCGCGATCTCAAGCCGCAGAACATCTTCCTGTGCCCGACCGATCGCGACGGCCACCTCGTCGAGGTCGCGAAGGTCCTCGACTTCGGCATCTCGAAGATG